>JBDTWC010000445.1:0-3625 GCA_040006875.1 Acidobacteriota bacterium
ACAAACACCGTCTTCCCCGCTCCGAGATCCCCGTGCAGCAGCACGACGTCGCCGGGGGCGAGCGTGGCGGCGAACGCGGCCCCCGCCGCCCGCGTGCCGGATTCGTCCGCCGTGACGCTCGTCGACGTGGCCTCGGATTTCTCTGTCGCCACCGGCACATCCTCGCCCGTCACTCCGGCCGCGCCGCGGCCGGCTCGCGGGCAGACAGCTCCTGCAACGCGTCGCCGATGTGGGCCACGAGATCGCCGGGCGTCATCGCCACTTCCCCCTGGTCGGCATCGGCCAGTTCTCCGGCCGCGCCGTGCAGGTAGACGGCGAGCTGACAGGCCGTCGTCGGATCGAGCAGCTGCGCCAGCCACGCGGCCAGCATCCCGGTGAGGACGTCGCCACTCCCCCCCTTGGCCATGCCGGGTGTGCCGGTGGGATTCACGAACGCCTGTCCGTCGGGCAAGGCCACGATCGTGCGGTAGCCCTTCAGCACTACGTAGACGCCATGTGTGGTCGCGAATTCCACGGCCACCCCCAGCCGATTGCCCTGCACGTCGGCCGTGCTGCAGCCGAGGAGCCGCGCCATCTCACCTGGATGCGGCGTGATGATGACCGGCCGGTCGTCGCGGCCTGCAAGCAGCGCCGGCGCGCCGGCACAGGCGTTGAGGGCGTCGGCGTCGAGGATGAGCGGGCTCGAGCAGCGATCGATGAGCTCGCGCACAAACGCGGTCACCGCCGGTCCCACACCCAGCCCAGGCCCCACCGCCACGACCTCGGCCGCGTGGGCCAGCACCTCATCGACGGCCTCGAGCCGGCACATGCCGTCGCTCTCGAGTAGACCGCGGGTCATGAACTCGGCGCCCTGCGCCGCCACCACGAGCTGCACCGACGCCGGCGTGGCCACGGTGACGCGACCGGCGCCGGCGCGCAGCGCGCCGCGCGCGGCCAGCACCGCCGCCCCCGTCATGCCGCGCGAGCCGCCGACGATCAGCACCCGGCCAAAATCGCCCTTGTGCGCGTCTGGGCCGCGCGGCTCGACTAGCGCGCGCACGTAGTCACGCGTGAGCAGGAACAGCCGCGGCCCTTCGGCCTCGTCGATCACCGTGTGCGGGATGCCGATGTCGGCCACCACCACGTCGCCCACGGCGTGCTCGGCCGGCGGCAGGACGAGCGGAATCTTGGGTGCGCCCAGGGTGACGGTGATGTCGGCGCGGATCGCCGGGCCGATCAGCTCGTTGCTGTCGGCCGACATGCCCGAGGGCACGTCGATGGCGACGACCGTGGCCGCCGACGCGTTGACATCGGCCACCACGGTGTCGTGCAGGCCGCTGAGCGGGCGGCTCAGGCCGGTGCCCATCAGGGCGTCGATGACGATGTCGGCCGAGGTGACCTGCGAGGCGTGCAGTTCCCAGCTCTGCGCGTCGGCCACTTCGACGATCGGCACGCCCAGCCGGCCGATGATGTCGAGATTGACGCGCGCATCCCCGCGCACGTCGGCGGTGGCGCCGACGACCACAACCGACACGTCGATGCCGCGCTGGTGGAGAGTACGAGCGACGACGAAGCCGTCGCCGCCGTTGTTGCCGGTGCCGCACAGGGCCACCAGGCGGCGCGTGGGCAGATCGTCGATGAGCGACTCGAGCGCGGCCACGACCTGGCGGCCGGCCTTCTCCATGAGCACCAACGACGCGATCCCGAGGTCGTCGCTGGTGGCGCGCTCGACCGCACGCATCTGCTTGGCGTTTAGTACCCGCATCGGCCGCACGGGCGCGAGTCTAGCACACGAGTCGAAACGGAAAGGCCGCCCCGCGGGCGGCCCCGGCGTCAGGACTCGTAGGCCTCCATCGGCGGGCAGATGCACATCAGGTTGCGATCGCCGTAGGGGTTGTCGACGCGGCCCACGCTCGGCCAGAACTTGTTGCCCTTGACCCACGGCAGCGGATACGCCGCCTGCTCGCGCGTGTAGGGATGGCTCCACGCATCGGCGGTGACGTGCGCGGCCGTGTGCGGCGCGTTCTTGAGCACGTTGTCCACGCCATCGGCGCGGCCGCAGACCACGTCGTCGATTTCCTTTCGGATGGCAAGCATCGCATCGCAGAAGCGATCGAGCTCGCCCTGGTCTTCGCTTTCGGTCGGCTCGATCATGAGCGTGCCCGGTACCGGGAACGACACGGTCGGCGCGTGGAAGCCGTAGTCCATCAGCCGCTTGGCCACATCGCCCTCTTCGACTCCCGCCGCCTTGAACTTGCGCAGGTCGAAGATCATCTCGTGCGCCACGCGCCCGTTGGGCCGGGTGTAGAGCACCTCGAACTGCCCCTCGAGCCGCGACTTGATGTAGTTGGCGTTGAGGATCGCGTACTTGGTGGCCTCCGTGACGCCGTCGCCGCCCAGCATCTTGATGTAGCCGTACGAGATCAGCAGGATGCTGGCGCTGCCCCAGGGCGCCGCCGACACTGGCAGGATGCCCTTCTCGCCACCGGTCTTGACCAGCGGATGGCTGGGCAAGTAGGGCGCCAGGTGCGCGGCCACGCAGATTGGCCCCATGCCCGGACCGCCGCCGCCGTGCGGAATTGCGAAGGTCTTGTGCAGGTTGATGTGGTTCACGTCGGCGCCGATCAGCGCCGGGCTGGTCAGCCCGACCTGCGCGTTCATGTTGGCGCCGTCCATGTAGACCTGACCGCCGTGCTCGTGCACGGTCGCGCAGATGTCTTTGATGGCGTCTTCAAAGACACCGTGCGTGGACGGATACGTGACCATCAACGCGGCCAGGTTCGCCTGGTTCGCTTCGGCCTTGGCCTTCAGGTCGGCCACGTCGATGTTGCCGTTGGCATCCGACGCCACGACCACCACCTTGTAGCCTGCCATGATGGCGCTGGCCGGATTGGTGCCGTGCGCCGACGCCGGGATGAGGACCACATTGCGATGCCCGTCGCCGCGATCGGCGTGCCAGGCGCGAATCACGAGCAGGCCGGCCAGTTCGCCCTGCGCGCCCGAGTTGGGCTGCAGCGACGTGGCCGCAAAGCCGGTCAGCTCGGCCAGGTCGGCCTCGAGTTCGCGGCACACCATGGCGTAGCCCTGGGCCTGATCCGCCGGCACGAACGGATGCATGCGCGAGAACTCGGGCCAGCTCACCGGGAACATCTCGCTCGCCGCGTTGAGCTTCATGGTGCACGAGCCGAGCGGGATCATCGAGATGTCGAGACCGATATCCTTGCGCTCGAGATTCTTGAGATAGCGCATCATCTGGCTCTCGGAGCGGTGACGCTCGAAGACCGGATGCGTGAGGAACGGGGAGGTGCGGCGCAGGGCCGGCGGCAGATCGTCGCCGTCGCCCACCGACACCTTCGGCGCAGGCTTGCCGATCGCGGCCGCGAACACGCCGGCCAGGGCCTGCACGTCGGCGATGGTGATGGTTTCGTCGAGCGACACGCCGATGCCGGTAGCGCCGATGTGGCGCAGGTTGTAGCCCGCGGCCACCGAGCCCGCGCGCACCGACGCCGCCTGCGCGGCCGTCAGCGTGAAGCGGAGCGTGTCGAAGAAGTGGTTGTTCTGCTGCGTGATGCCGAGCCCGGTGACGGCCGATGCCAGCGCACCGGCCAGGCCGTGCACCCGCCGGGCGATGGCCGTGAGGCCGTCG
>JBDTWC010000446.1:0-3620 GCA_040006875.1 Acidobacteriota bacterium
GATCGTCCTCGTTCTGCGCGTAGATGTGATTGAGGCCCCAGCGGTCGCGGATCACCTCCACGGGTTGCTTGAAACCGCTCACGGCGAGAGTGTCGCGCTGGCCTTGCGCCTGAACCGTGTGCGTGCTCTGCGCGGCGACCGCACAGACCATGACGAGCAGGGCGACGAGTGATCCGTGTCTTCGCATACACCCTCCGTGAGGCCGCGCCGCCCGCTCCGGGCCGCTGGCCGGGCGCAGTATACTGCCAGAAATGCGCTTTGCCCCCGAGTACGTCACCCACGTGCTCAACGACAACTTCGAGGACGCCAAGAGCCTGCTGCTGGCGCCCCTCATGTCCATTCACTACGCCCATCTCGTGATGCTCACCGAGCGCCACATCATCGCGAAAGACGATGCGGGCACTTTGCGCCGGGCGCTCGACGGCATCTCGGTCGAGGCCGTGCGCCAGGTGCCCTTCGACGGCACCTACGAGGACCTGTTCTTCTACCTGGAACACTTGATCGCCGAGGCCGCCGGAGAACAGGTGGCTGGACGCCTGCACACGGCGCGCAGCCGCAACGACATCGCCATGACCACCTACCGGATGTGGCAGCGCGCGCACATCAGCACGCTGGCCGGTGGCACGCTGGCGTTGCGGTCGGCGCTGCTGGGCCTGGCGGCGCAGCATACCGGCACGCTCTACGGCGCGCACACCCACACCCAGCCGGCGCAGGTCACGACCATCGCGCACTACCTGCTCTCGGTCATCGAGCAGCTCGAGCGCGACGCCAAGCGGCTCGAAGCGGCCTATCGCTCCACCAACGTCAACCCGCTCGGCGCCTGCGCCATCACCGGTACCGGCTTCCCGATCGACCGGCACCGCACCAGCGAGCTGCTCGGCTTCGACGGCCCGACCGGCAATACCTACGGCAGCATCGCCACCGTCGACTACCTGCTCGAGGGCGCGTCCGCTACCGCGATCGCGATCGTCGGCCTCGGCCGCGTGGTGCAGGACCTGCTCCTCTGGGGCACGATGGAGTTCGGCTATCTGCTGCTCGGCGACGGCTTCGTGCAGTCGAGCAGTATCATGCCGCAGAAGCGCAACCCGGTCGCGCTCGAGCACGCGCGCGGCATCGGCAGCCAGGCGGTGGGTCAGGCGCAGGCGATCTTCACCGCCGTGCACAACACGCCCTTCGGCGACATCAACGACACCGAAGACGACCTGCAGCCGCTCATCGCCTCGATGTACCGCGACGCCACGCGTATGGTGGCGATCCTGGCCGCGGCCCTCAAGGACGCGCAGTTCAACGTGGAGCGTCTGGCGGCGCGGGCCGGCGAAGGCGGCACGACCATCACGGAGCTCGCCGACACGCTGGCCCGCGATCACGGCCTGCCGTTCGGCACCGCGCACAAGATCGCCGGCCTGGTCATCCGCGCCCGCAACGACCAGCCCACAGCCAACATCTCGAAGCTCCTGGTCAAGGCGTCGACCGAGGTGCTGGGATCGCCGATCGTCTACGACGACGCCGGCGTGGAGCACATGCTCAGTCCGCGGCACTTCGTGGACATCCGCAAGACGCACGGCGGCCCTGCGCCGGAACGGACCACCGAGGCGATCGCCGCCTCGCGCGCCGCCCTCGCTGCCGACGAGGCGTGGTGGACGGGCCGGCGCGACGCGCTGGCTCGCGCCGCCAGCGCGCTTTGCGACGAGGCGCAGAAGCTGTGACCCGCATGCAGCAGCAATACGCCCGTGTCGCCGTGACCTGGGTCGTGGTACTGGTGGCGCTCTACGCCTTCCAGGAGTACTTCACCAGGTAGCGGGACAGCGTCTGGTCCGGGCTCTTCCCGGCCCCGAGCCCCGGCCCCGAGCCCCGCCAAAGATGCATCCAGTAGATTGGGCCATCGTCGCCGCGTATCTCGCCTGGATCAGTTGGGATGGGTTGCGCCTGTCGAAGAAGAGCGAGGGCCTGGACGGCTACCTGCTGGCCGGTCGCAGCTTGCCATGGTGGGCCGTGGGCCTGTCGGTCATGGCCACACAGCTGTCCGCGATCACCATGATCGGCACGACCGGGCAGGGCTATGCGGAAGGCATGAAGTTCCTCCAGTTCTACTTCGCGCTGCCCATCGCGATGATCGTGCTGTCGGTGACGCTGGTTCCGTTCTTCCATGACGCGCGCGTCTACACCGCCTACGAGTATCTGGAGCGGCGCTTCGACGCCAAGACCCGCACGCTCACCTCGGCGCTGTTCCTCGTGTCGCGAGCCATGGCGACCGGCGTCGTGATCTCGGCGCCGGCGGTGGTGCTGGCGGTGGTGCTCGGCCTGAGCGTCACCAGCACCTGCCTGCTGCTGGCCCTGCCGACGGCGCTCTATACGATGTTCGGCGGCGTACAGGCGGTGGCCTGGACCGACGTGAAGCAGATGGTGCTGATCGTAGGCGGCCTGCTGGCGGTGGTGGTGCTGCTCGTGACGGGGCTGCCCGACGGCGTCGGCCTGGGCGACGCGCTGCGGCTCGCCGGCACGACCGGGCGTTTGCAGACCTTCGACTTCCGCTTCGATCTGAGCGAGCGGTTCACCTTCTGGTCGGGCACGATTGCGGCGTTCTTCCTGTTTCTGTCCTACTTCGGCACCGACCAGAGCCAGGTGCAGCGGTATCTCACGGCCAAGTCGGTCGACGAGGCGCGTACGTCGCTCTTGATGAGCGCCTACTGGAAGATTCCGCTCCAGGCGCTGGTGCTGCTTGTCGGCGTGCTGATGTTTGTGTTCTACGTCTTCACGCCGCCGCCGATGCTCTTCAACGCGGCTTACGAGCCGCGCGTCCGGGCCAGCGCCCAGGCCGGTGACTACGCGGCGGTCGAGGGCCGCTTCGTTGCGGCGTCCGCGGCCCAGCGCGCGGCCGCCGCCGCGTTTGCGCGTGAGCGGCACGCCGATAACGACGCCGGCGCCACGGCGGCCGCGGCTGCATTCAGCGCCGCCACCGTCGAGATGAAAACCGCGCGCGGCGCCGCCGTGACCATCGTGAAGGCGGTGTCGGGCGACAAGGAATACAACGACGTCAACTACGTCTTCCCGACCTTCGTGCTCACGCACCTGCCCGTGGGCCTGGTCGGATTGCTGATCGCGGCCATCCTCGCCGCCGCCATGTCGACGATCTCGGCGGAGCTGGCCTCGCTCTCGACCGCCACGGTCATCGACTTCTACCGGCGCTGGTGGGCGACCGACGCGTCCGATTCGCAGTTGCTCTGGGTGTCGCGCGTGGCGGTGGCCTTCTGGGGCCTCTTTGCCAGCATCGTCGCCATCTACGCCTCGGATCTCGGCTCGCTCATCGAAGTGGTGAACCGCTTCGGCTCCTACTTCTACGGTTCGATCCTGGGCGTGTTCATCCTGGCCCTGGCCTTCCCCCGCGCCAACGGGCACGGCGCGTTCGTGGGCCTCTTCGGCGGCATGGCGGCGGTGGCCTGGGTGGCGACGCAAACCACGGTCGAATTCCTGTGGCTGAACATCGTCGGCGCCGTGGCCGTGTGTGTCGTCGGCTCACTCGTGAGCGCGCTCACCGGCGGACGTCCGCGCCCGTCGGCGGCGTAGCTCATGGCCAACCGGCCGCTGCTCATCGCGATCGTGCTCGTGATGGCGGTGATGTT
>JBDTWC010000447.1:0-3619 GCA_040006875.1 Acidobacteriota bacterium
TGGCCGCGCCACGGCCGCGCCCCGCACCGCTGCGCGCCGGGGGCCGCTTCTTCGATGAGGGCGCGCTGGCCCGGGCGTTCATCAGCTCGACGGCCTGCGCCATGGTGAGCGCTTCGGGTGCGGTGCCCTTGGGCAGCGACGCGTTGGTCGTGCCGTCGGTGACGTAGGGGCCGTAGCGGCCATCGAGGATGCGCACCGGCGCGCCGCCGTTGGGGTGCGCGCCGAGCGCCTTCAGCTCCTTCGCGGCGGCACGTTGCCGACGCTGCCCCTTGGGCTTGGCGAGCAGTTCCTTGGCGCGTTCGAGCGTGATCGTGTAGACGTCGTCCTCGGCTTCGAGCGAGCGGTAGTCCGTGCCGATCTGCACGTAGGGGCCGAAGCGGCCACGATTGGTCAGGATCATCTGGCCGTCGTCGGCCGGCCCGAGTTCGCGCGGCAGCGACAGCAGGCGCAGCGCCTGGTCGAGGGTGACGGTGTCTTCCGACATCTCGCCATCGAGCGACGCGCGCTTGGGCTTGTCCTTGCTGCCCTTCTCCGGATTCTCGCCCAGCTGCACGTAGGGGCCGAAGCGGCCGTGCATCACGTAGACCGCCAGGCCGCTCTTCGGATCGGCGCCGAGCGAACGCGGACCCTCGGCCTTGGCCTTGAGCAGCTTCAGCGCTTCCTCGAGCGTGAGGTCGGCAGGGCTCATGTCCTCGGGCACCGACGCGCGCGGCGCGTCTTCGTTCGCCTCGCCGAGCTGCAGGAACGGGCCGTAGCGGCCGATGCGCACGCGCACGTGCTTGCCGGATTCGGGATCGGCGCCGAGGTCGATCATCGGGTAGTCGATCGACTGTTCCTTGCCGGCCACGATGGTCTCGAGTCCGGTGTGCTTGCCGTCGCCGCGATAGAACGCCTTGATGAAGTCGAGCCAGTCCTTCTGGCCGTTGGAGATCTCGTCGAGCATCTCCTCCATCTCGGCGGTGAAGCCGATGTCGACGTAGTCGGCGAAGTGCTCGCGCAGCAGGCGTGTGACCGCAAACGCCGTGAAGCTCGGCACCAGCGCCTTGCCTTGCTTGCTCACGTAGCCGCGGCGCTGGATGGTGGCCACGGTCGGCGCGTAGGTCGAGGGACGGCCGATGCCCTCTTCTTCGAGCCGCTTCACGAGCGACGCTTCGGTGTAGCGCGCCGGCGGCGACGTCTCGTGCCCCTTCGGGTTCAGCGACTTGAGATACAGGCTCTCGTCGAGCTGGTCGGGCGCGTGTACCCGATCGCCTACGGTGAGCTTGGGCAGGATCGTCTCCTGCTCGCCCAGTTCCGCCGACGGGTCGTCGCTGCCTTCGACGTAGGCACGCAGGAAGCCGGCGAACTCGATCGCTTTGCCACTGGCCGCGAACACGCACGGCGTGTTGTCGACCGACTGGCCGGTGATCTCGACGGCCGTGCGCAGCAGCTGCGCGTCGGACATCTGCGACGCCACCGCGCGCTTCCACACCAGCTCATAGAGCTTCAGCTCGTCGCTCTCGAGCACCCGCTCGAGCGACTGCGGCGTGCGCCGGAAGTCGGTGGGGCGAATCGCTTCGTGCGCTTCCTGCGCGTTGCGCACCTTGGTCTGGTACTGGCGCGGCCCTTTGTAGTAGTCGGGGCCGTACATCTCGCGCACGGCCTTGCCGGCTTCGGCCAGCGCTTTCTCGCTGAGCGTCGTGGAGTCGGTGCGGTGATACGAGATGAGACCCTCGATCTCGCCGCCGCCGAGGTCCACGCCCTGGAACAGGCGCTGCGCCACGCTCATCGTGCGGTCAGACGAGAAGCCGAGCTTGCGGTTTGCTTCCTGCTGCAACGTCGAGGTCGTGAACGGCGCCGAGGGCCGTTGTACGGTCGGCTTTTCTTCGACGCTCGTGACCGTCCACGGCATGTGCCGCTTGAGGCCGTCGGTAAGCGCTTCGGCGCGCGCCCGATCGAGCAGCGTCACGGTCGTCGACTGCAGCACGCCCAGATCGCTGAAATCCTTGCCCGTGGCGATGCGCTTCTGGGCCACCTTGGTCAGCGTGGCCGGGAACTCCCCGCCGACGGCACTCTTCAGCGTTGCTTCGATGTCCCAGTAGCTGGCCTTGCGGAAGGCGAGACGTTCTTCTTCACGCTCCACGATGAGCCGCACGGCCACGCTCTGGACGCGGCCGGCGCTCAGTCCGGTCTGCACCTTCTTCCACAGCACCGGCGAGAGTGTGTAGCCGTAGAGCCGGTCGAGGATGCGTCGGCTCTCCTGCGCGCGAACGAGGTTCTCGTTCACGTCTTCGGGGGCGTGGTCGAGCGCTTCGCGGATCGCTTCCTCGGTGATCTCGTGGAAGTGGATGCGGCGCACCGGCACCTTGGGCTTGAGCAACTGCTCGAGGTGCCAGCTGATCGATTCCCCTTCGCGGTCGGGGTCGGTTGCGAGAATCAGCTCGGAGGCGCCCTTGACGGCGTCCTTCAGCGACTGGACATGCTTCTTCTTGTCGGCCGGCACCACGTAGTGCGGGGTGAAGTCGCCGTCGGTGTCGACGCCGAGCCGACCCCACGACTTGCCCTTGATCTCCTTGGGCACCTCGGCGGCCGACTCCGGCAGGTCGCGGATGTGCCCGTAGCTGGCTTCGACCCGGTAGTCGTCTCCAAGGAAGCGGGAGAGGGTGCGGGCTTTGGCGGGCGACTCGACGATGACCAGCGGTTTAGGCATGTGATGCGACAGACCTCAAAGAGTCGTTACGTTAGCACGCGGTTTCGGGTCGCCATGAAGCGCCCCCCTCCAATCCGCTGGATCCGTCCGTCGATCTCCAGTGCCCCCAAACGGGCAGTTATGGCGGCAATTGGCCCGCCGGTGGCCGCGGAGACCTCGTCCGTAGAAAAATCTTCCGTGCTCGGCTCGAGGCCCAGTTCGGCGGCCAGTTCGGAGCCCAGCGGGCAGGTCGCGCCCCGGTTGGCGGGGCGTGGCGAGGCCCACCCCAATTCAACCAGCACGTCGTCGGCCCCCTCGACCAGACGAGCGCCGTCGCGCAGCAACGCGTGGGCGCCGCGATGCCGGCCGGCACTCACCGGGCCGGGCACCGCCATCACCTCGCGGCCCTGCTCGAGCGCCGCCATCGCGGTGATGAGCGACCCGCTCTTCTCCGACGCTTCGACCACGATCACGGCCACCGACAGGCCACTGATGATGCGGTTGCGCAAGGGGAAGTGATACGGCAGGGCCTGTGTCTCGGGCAGCTGCTCGGTCACGACCGCGCCGTGCTCCGCCACCGCGTCCGCCAAGGCCAGATGCTCACTCGGATAGATGCGCGCGAGTCCCGAACCGAGCACCGCGATCGACAGGCCGCCGCGATCGACCGCGGCCTGGTGGGCCGCGCCGTCGATGCCGCGGGCAAGGCCGCTCACCACTGTCACCCCCGCGGCCGCCAAGCCACCAGCGAGCTCGGTGGCGACGGCGAGGCCTCCACGCGTGGCGGCCCGGGCCCCGACCACGGCCACCATCCGCGCCGCCGACAACGCCGCCGTCGAGCCACGGACCCACAGCACCGCCGGCGGATCAGGGATCTGGCGCAGGCGGTCGGGATAGGCGGAATCTCCCAGGCTCACCGCCACATGCCCCAGACGTCGGGCGCGCTCGAGCACG
>JBDTWC010000448.1:0-3618 GCA_040006875.1 Acidobacteriota bacterium
CACCGGTGCCTTGCAGTCCGCCCGTGAAGGTGAGGGCCGCGCTGATGAAGAAGCCTGACAGCGCCAGGTAACGCAGGAGCTGACGGCCGATCTGCGAGACGTGGCCGTCGCCGGCGCCGAAGATGCCGAGCAGTTGATTGGGGATGAGCAGGAACATGGCGCCGACGATGGCGGCCACGCCAAGGCCGATCTTGGCGGCCGCGTAGACGCCCTGCAGCGCCCGCTCGGGCTGGTGGGCGCCGAGGTTCTGGCCGGCGATGGTGGCGGCGGCCCCCATCAGGCCCACCGACGTCCAGGTGATCATCGAGAAGAGCTCGGTGTAGCTGATGGTGTAGGCGGCCTGCGCGGCGGCGCTGTACTCGAGTCCGCCGATGAAGCGCAGCAGCATCACCCCAGCGACGTTCATGGCGATGCCCTGCACGCCGGTGGGCAGCCCGAACTTGAATAGCGATCGAATCACCGCCCAGTCGGGCCGCGTACACAGGTCGCGCGTGAAGCGGATCACGAGCTTGCCGCTGAACAGCAGGTAGAGCGCGTAGCTGCTCACGCACGAGGCTGCGATGGCCGTGCCCATGGCCGAACCGGCGGTGCCGAACTTCGGGATGAGCATCAGGTTGAGCACCAGGTTCAGCACCGTCATCGTGACCCCGAGACGCATCGGCGTCCGGGCGTCGCCGGCCGCGCGCAGAGCCGCCGAGAGCATGAAGAAGATCAGCATGCCGATGCTGAACAGGAAGTTGATGCGCAGGAAGGGCAAGGCCTGCGCCCGCACTTCCGGGGCGGCGTGGATGAGCGTGAGCAGGTAGGGCGCGAGCAGGTAGCCGATTGGGGCGAGGATGAAGAACATCCCGATGGCGGTGATGAACGCCTGATAGACGACCTTGTTCACCTTGTCGTGATCGCCGGCCCCGGCAAAGCGGGCCACGAGCACGGCCTGGCCGGTGAAGAGCGAAGCCATGAACACGATCACGACCAGGAAGATCTGCCAGGCCACGCCGATGCCGGCGTTGGCGGCAAAGCCCATCATGTTTCCGACCAGAGCGTGATCGACAACACCCTGCAGACCCGCCACCAGGTTCTGCAGCATGGTCGGCCAGGCGAGGCGCCACACGGCCGGGACCAAGGGACCTTCGATGAGGGAGCGATCGAACTTCTTGGGCGTTGCCGGGCCGGCCATGCGGAAGACGTCCGAATTGTAGCCCGGCCGGACCGTCGCTCAGGCGCGAATCGGCACGAAGCCGCGGGCAATCGTCACACGTCGAGTTCCTGCGCGTCCTCGGCTCGTTCCATGATGAAGCGGAACCGCGCCGAGGCGTCCTTCCCCATCAGCTCGTTGATGACGCGGTCGGTCAGCAGCTGGTCGGACACGTCGACGCGCAGCAAGCGGCGGGTGCGCGGGTTGAGGGTGGTCTCCCACAGCACCTTCGGCATCATCTCGCCCAGGCCCTTGAAGCGGGTGATCTCGGGCGTGGCCCGGCCGGCGCGCGACTTCAGGATCTGGGCCTTGTGGGTTTCGTCGAGCGCCCAGAACGTCTCTTTGCCGATGTCGATGCGATAGAGCGGCGGCTGGGCCAGGTAGACCTTGCCGGCGGCGATGAGCTGCGGCATGTGGCGGAAGAGGAACGTGAGCAGCAGCGTGGCGATGTGGTGCCCGTCGGAATCGGCGTCGGCCAGGATGATGACCTTGCCGTAGCGCATGCGCGAGAGGTCGAAGCCCTTCCCCACGCCGCAGCCGAGCGCCGTGGCCAGATCCGCCAGCTCCTTGTTCTCGAGCACCTTGGCCGTGGAGATGCCCTCGGTGTTGAGCACCTTGCCGCGCAGCGGCAAAATCGCCTGGCGGGCGCGATCGCGGCCCTGCTTGGCCGAGCCGCCCGCCGAATCGCCTTCGACCACGAACAGCTCGCTCGTAATCGAGCCGGGCTGGGTGCAGTCGGCCAGCTTGCCGGGCAGGTTCACGCGTCCGGCCGTCGGCCCCTTGCGCACCACGTCGGCCTGCGCGGCGCGGCTCGCCTCGCGCGCCCGGGCCGCCAGGATGATGCGAGCCACGATCCCTTCGGCAATCGAGATGTTGGTGTTGAGCCAGTGCTCGAGCGCCGGCCGCACGAAGCCGTCGACCGCGCTCGCCACCTCGGGGTTGTTGAGGCGATCCTTGGTCTGGCCCTGGAACTGCGGCTCGGCGATGAACACCGAGAGCACGCCGGTGAGCCCTTCGCGGATGTCTTCGGCGCTGAGCGTGACGCCCTTGGGCGACAGGTTGTGCGTCTCGATGAAGTTGCGCACCGCCTTGCCGACGCCAGCCCGGAAGCCGTTCTCGTGAGTGCCGCCCGAGCCGGTGGGAATGCCATTGACGTAGCTGCGCAGGTGCTCGTCGGTCGACTCGGTCCACTGCAGCACGGCTTCGAGCCGCACGCCGTTCTCCTTGGCGAGCACGAACGGCGCTTCGTGCACGGGCTTGCTCGAGCGCTCGGCCAGGATCTTCTTCAGGTAGTCGGCGAGACCCTCTTCGTGCTGGAAGCTGTACTTCGTGCCGGTCGTCTGATCGTCGAAGGCGACTTTCACGCCCTGGTGCAGGAAGCTGGCCACTTCGAGGCGGTCGCGGATGATCTGCGGTTCGAATTCGACCTTGGGGAAGATGGTCGGATCGGGACGGAAGAACACGGTGGTGCCGCTGCCGCGCGCCGCACCGGTCTTCTTGAGAGGACCGACTGGCTTCCCCTGCTTGAAGCTCATCTCATACTGCGCGCCGTCGCGCCGTACCGTGGCGACGAGCTCGCGCGAGAGCGCGTTGACGACGCTGGCGCCGACGCCGTGCAGGCCGCCGGCCGTCTTGTAGTTGCCCGGTTCGAACTTGCCGCCGGCGTGGAGCACCGTGAACACGACTTCGAGTGCGCTCTGCTTGGTCTTGGCGTGGACGTCCACGGGAATCCCGCGACCGTCGTCGCCGATCGTGATCGACGAGCCGTCGTCGTGCAGCGTGACCACGATGGCCGAGGCGTGGCCGTTCATCGCCTCGTCGATCGAGTTGTCGAGGATCTCCCACACCAGGTGGTGGAGGCCGGTCGAGCCCACGCCGCCGATGTACATGCCAGGGCGCTTGCGGACCGGTTCGAGGCCTTCGAGAACGGTGATGTCTTTGGCGGTGTAGCTCACGGACGGGGCTCGGAACCTGGGATTTGGAGGCTGGGGGCTGGGGGCTGGGGCGAGCCCGGAACGACTCCCGCAGTATAGAGCGGGGCGGAGTCGTATCGCCTTGCCTTCCCCACGGATCGAGCCTATGGTTGCGCCGTGACCAAGGCCGCGCTCGTCGGGGTGGCAGGTTTGTGCGGCGCCGCGGGCGCCGGCACCTGGGTCGTCGTTCGCTCGCCCGCGCCGGCCACGACGGCCGCAGCCGCACTGCCGACGCGCGCGCATTCCCTGCCGGTGGTGAAGCGGGCGGCCGATCCATTCGCGCGCTGGACCATCACTGAACAGTACTCGGCGCAGGGCACGCTGGTAGTCCAGGTGGAGACCACGCGCCTCGCCGAGGCACTGACCATCGCGACGACGATCTCGGCGCCGCTCCAGGAGCGCTACGCCGAGATCCTCATCTACTTCCACCGCCCGGGCCGGCCCGACACC
>JBDTWC010000449.1:0-3606 GCA_040006875.1 Acidobacteriota bacterium
ACGGCCAGGTTCGAGGTCACCGCGGTGACCGTGCCGCCCGACGAGCCGCCTGGACGAAGGCGCGCGCCGCGGCGAGGCGCTCACCACCCAGCGCTCGCTCGCCACCGATCCCCAGGCCGAGGCCAACTACCTCGGGCCGCGCCGCCGCGCCCTCGAGGCCTATGCCGAGGTGTTCGAGCGGCTCCATCTCGACGGGCTCGTCTATCCAGCGATTCAGATGCCGCCGCCCGACGAGACGCTCCCGCAGGATGGCCGCCTCAGTGAAGGCCCACACAGCCTGACCGGCTGGGTCAACATGATCGGCGTGCCGGCGATCGTCGTACCAGGCGGCTTCTATCCAAGCGGCCTGCCCTTCGGCCTGGAGTTGGCCGGCCAGCCGTGGCACGACGGCGATCTGCTGGGCTACGCGTTTGCCTACGAGCAGGCCACGATGCATCGCCAGCCGCCGGTGCTGGTCGAGAAGGGCTTGTTGCCCAGGAATTGACCGATGTCCGGTGACACCGTCGGCAACCCGGCACGGATGGGGCCATTGGTGCGGACCCACTGGCCGGCGCTCGTCGCCGCGGCGGTGCTGGTCGGGAGCGTGGTCATGGCCGAGCGCGCGGTCGTCGCGCTGACGAGCGGGCGCTTCATCTACGCGCTCGACGACGCCTACATCCACATGGCCATGGCCCGAAACCTGGCCGAGCATGGCATCTGGGGCTGCACGCCGTTCCGGTTCTCCGCCGCCTCGTCGTCGCCGCTGTGGACGGCGGTGCTGGCCATCGTCTACCGCCTGACCGGCGCGCGCGAACTCACGCCACTCGTGCTCAACGTCGTCTTTGGCGTCATGACCATCGCCGTGGCCGACGCGGTGCTGCGGCGGCTCGCCGCTGGGGCGCTGCTGCGCGTCGCGACGCTCGTGGGTCTCGTGCTGGTTGTGCCGATGGCAGCCATGGCCCTGCTCGGCATGGAGCACGTGCTGCACCTGCTGTTGACGATTGCCTTCGGCGGCGCCATCACGTTGGCGCTGGCGGGCGCGCCGGAGCACACCCGCGCCTACCAGCGTCACACCGCGACATTGAGTGTGCTCGCCGCGCTGCTCGCCACCTCGCGCTACGAGGGTCTGTTCCTGGTCGCGCTGGCGTGCCTGGCCTGCGTGGCGCTCGGGCACTGGCGGCGCGGCGTCGTCATCGGCGGAGCCGCGGCGCTCCCGATCGTGCTCTTCGGCGTGATCTCGGTGGCCAACGGATCGCTCTTCCTGCCCAACTCCCTGATGCTCAAGGCCGGCGGCGAGGCCGCCTCGATGTGGACGGTGCTGTTCCGGGGGATCGGCGCCGCCGACGTGGCGTTCCTGCAGAAGGATCACCCGCTGCTGTGGCTCGTGCTCGGCGGGTCGGCGGCGACCCTGATCGAGTTGGTGCGCGGGCGGCGCTGGTCACGCGCGGCCGTGCTCGTGCCGCTGCTGATGACGCTCATGGTGGTGCTGCACGTGCACTTCGCGCTCTCGAGCAGCTTCTGGGTCTATCGCTACGACGCGTATCTCCTGGGCTTCGGCGTGTTCGCGGCGGCGGTGGTGCTGGCTGGCGTTCCCTCAGTCCCGCGTCGCGGTCCGGGCTGGATCTCGCGCGTGGCCACGGCGGCTGCCGTGCTCGTCATCACCGTGGTCATCGGCGACCCGCGTGAAGGCCTGCGTCCCGAGAACGCGATCCAGTCGGCGTGGCTGACCTACCGCGAGCACTATCAGGCCGCGCGCTTCGTGCACGACACGCGCTTCGGCGAAACGGTGCTGATCAACGACGCCGGTGCCATGGCGTTCTACTCGGGCGCCAATCTCCTCGACATCTTCGGGTTGTGCGACATCGAGCCGGTGAAGCTGCGCCGCGCCGGCACCTACGGCGCCATCGACGTAGAAGCGTGGACGCTTCCCTATCAGCCGACGGCGGCGGTGGTGCAACTGAGCTGGGGCTGGGTGGTCGGAAGAATTCCGGCCGACTGGCTCAAGGTCGCCGAAGTCGAAGTACAGCCTGATGGACAGGTGCTGGGTTTCTTCGTGCCGACCCATGACCCCAATGCCGCCGATCGGCTCAGGGCCGACGTGGAACGTTTCTACCGCCCGCTCGCCAGCGCGCTCCACTACCGCGTGCGCACGTTCTGATCTGGCGGCCACGCCTGCACGGCTACGAAGCGCACGCCCCACGCCGCCAGCATGAAAAGCAGCGCGTCCACCGGGAGGCGGTAGCGATCCTGCGGCACCTGCGTCACAGCCGGCACCAGGGTGAAGTAGGCGATGGTCAAGACGGCCAGCACCGCACCCGGCCTCTTGCGCGGGCGCGCCATCAGGGCCAGGAGCCCGATCGCCGCGGCGCCGAGCACCGCGGACATGGGCACCTGGCCCCACCTCATCGCCCGTAGCACCACACCACGCAGGGCCGAGTGATCTGGGCCCGGCTCGTTCGGGAACGGCGGCAGCGACTCCCCGGTGGTGCGGCCGCTGCACAGATACGGATCGCCCGGCCCGAGGCAGGTGTGCATGCTCGCGTCGGGCGCCCACAACTGCACCGCCCATTGCCGTAGCGAGCGCCAGGCAAACGTCGCGGGATGCGCCTTCAGGGTCTCGACGGCGAAGGTGAACATCATGTCGTCGGCGACGGCGCTCGGCCGGCGGTGCCCGAAGTTGAGCTCGTCGCGCACGCGATTGGGCGACCAGCGCAGGTTCTCGGCTATGCCCCACAGGCCGTGCATCTCCGAGTTGGCCGACGGATCGGGCGGGTCGAGGCCATCGACCTCGAACACGCGCGTGTAGAGGCCCAAGCCGCGGCCGAGGCTGATGCCAAAGAAGCCGAAGTCGCGCTGGTTCGCAACCATGATCGGCACGGCCAGCGTGACGCTGGTGACGACGACCACGAGCGCGAGCCCGCTGGCCCGCCACGAGGGGCGCGGCAGCCACATCACGAAAGCCACGCACAGCACGAACCACTGCGCCACCGGCCGGATCAGCACGAGCGTGCCGCAGGCCACACCGAGCACCACGGCGCGGCGCAGCGACGGGCCGTCGAGCTGCCACTGCGCGAGCCACAGCACGGCGGCCAGGGTGGCGGTGAAGAGCACTTCGGTCATCACGCTGATCTCGTAGAACAGCTCCAGCGAGTGGCAGAGGAAGAGCACCGTGCCGGCCAGAGCCACGAGCGGCGAGAACGTGCGCCGGCCGGCCCAGTAGAAGAGGGCGCCGGCGACCAGCCCGATCACCTGCTGGCCGAGGATCACGAGCGAGCCGGCAAAGGGCGTCCTGTCCCAGGCGAGGAAGAGCGAGAGAAAGTAGGGATAGAACAACGTGCGATAGGGATCGTGGGCGAAGTAGCGGCCGCCCACGATGTCGTGCATCGTCAAGTAGAAGACGTGCGAGTCGGGCCACAGCACCGCCGGCGACGACGCGAGCAGCGCCAGTCGCACGACGCCGCCAACGCCTAACGCCACCGCCAACGCCACTGACGGCCGACGCAGCCCTTGCCAGAGCCATTCGATCGACGCGGCCGGACGCGTGTTGGCCAGGCCCATCAGCCACCGCCGCATCGCCAGGTAGATCGCGCACCAGCCCGCGAAGACGACCAGGCCGAGGAGCATCGC
>JBDTWC010000450.1:0-3602 GCA_040006875.1 Acidobacteriota bacterium
CGGCATCTGCGGCGAGCACGGCGGGGATCCGGCCTCCGTGCACTTCTTCCACAACGTGGGGCTCGACTACGTCAGCGCCTCACCCTACCGCATCCCGGTCGCGCGCCTGGCCGCAGCGCAGGCGGCGCTGCAGGTCAAGGTCGGGGACTAGCGCGGGTTTCTGCTCCGGGAGAGTGTGATCCAGTTGCGCGGCCCGGCGGTCATACCCGCCGGGCCGTGCATCTACGGCGACGCCCGTGGCTCGTACCGGGCTCAGTGAGGCACGAGAATGCGGAGGATCCGTCCGCCGGTGTTCTCGGTGACGAAGAGGTCGCCGGTGCGCGTGTCGGGCGCGAGATGCGTGGGCGTCTTCAAGCCGTCTGCCAGCACCAGCCGCGTGCCGCGAGTGGCGTCCACGAGCAGGACTCGTCCGGGACCGCCCGTGAGAAAGCTGGCGCTGTACTCGACCACGTAGAACTGGTCAGTGGTGCCGCTCAGCGGCAGCACGTCGACGGCGGTCTGCAGACCGCTGGCGATGGCCGTGATGGCGCCGGTGGCGCGCGCGACACGGAACAAGCTCGCGGCGCCCGGCCCGAACGGGAATCCCGTCAGCAAGGACACCACGTAGTCGTCGCCAGAGACGCGAATGCCCGCCGGCACGGCCTCCGCTGTGGGTCCGCCCAGAGCAGGGAAGAGCGGGTTGGGCACGTTGGCGAAATTCGCCGTCCGCGTCAATGGCCCGCCGGGGGCCAGGGCGATGGAGAAGAGGGCGTTGTGTGACGCATCGACGACGACCAGACCCGAGTCGCTGCCGACCAGTCCATATGGATTCGCGATCCGCACGTGCCGGGGCTCGTCGGGCCGCGGCTCGGCCGTGTAGCTCGGGATATCCGTGAGCCGCGACACGCGTACGGTGTCACCGCTGGCGTTGTAGAGATACACGGCCTGGTCGGCGGCCAGCTTCGCGTGAGCAGCGAATGGCAGCGTGAAGCCACGCGAGAACGGGCCGGCCCCATCGGGGAATTCGAGCAGCAGCACCGAGCTGAAGAGCGGGGACGACACGGCGGGATTCGGGATCTCGCTGCCGGCGCCGGCGCCGGCAATGGTCGTGTCGCCGGCGCCAATCGCCACGTAGAGGCGGCGGTCGCCGAGCAGCAGCCCCGACGGGCCACCCGCATCCCGGCCCAGGAAGATGGCCGAGGGCAGGCCGTCGATGACCGTGAACCGGCGGGCATCGCGGTCGATGAACGAAATCCGGCCGGTATTGGGACCGTTGCCGCCTTCCGCTACGAGCAGCTCCCCGTTGGGCAGCGCCAGCAGCTTGGCCGGAGCCAGCAGGCCGCTGACGTGTTCCTGCACCACCTGAGTGGCACCTGGTGCGGCCGTCGCCGCGACCAGCATCGCGGCCATCGATATCGAGAGAAGGGTCGTGCGCATCCTGCCTCCTGAGCCGCGTCCGCCGCGCCGGGGACCGGAGGTCCGGGACGCGATCGATCCGTGGCCTATAATGGCGCCGGGGACCGGGCCGGATGGCCGCGTCCCCGCGCGCGCTGTGGTCAGTTGTAGCGCCGCCTGAGCGTCCACATCACGAAGTCGCGGCGAAATCCTCACGAACTCTTCCCGAAATGAGCTCCACCGACGAGCCGGCCGCCGAGTTGCTCCGCGTGGGCGACGTCACGCTCGACCTGTCGCGCCAGGTCGTCATGCGCGGCGGCGACGAGCTTCGCCTGCGGCCCAAGACCTTCGACGTGCTGACCGTGCTCGTCCGGCACGCCGGCGTCCTCGTGAGCAAGCAGCGCCTGATCGAATCGGTGTGGGGCGATGTCGCCGTCACCGACGACTCGCTCGTGCAGTGTCTGATGGAGATCCGCCGTGCACTGGGAGATGGCCTCGGCGCAGTCCGAACCGTCCGCGGCCGTGGTTATCTGCTCGTCGAGCAGCTGACCAGACCAACCGGAGCCGGGTCCGCCGCTGGTCTGTCTCGTCCGGCGGCAATGCCCGAGTCTCCGCCGCCGTCGTGGCCGGCCGCGCGCGGTTGGACGTTCATCTCGATGGCTGCCGTGGTGCTGGTCGCAGTGGTGAGTGCCGTAACGGCGATCGGCCCGCGTTCAAGTGCGGCCGAAGGCGTGGCCCTGCAGGACACGATGAACGGCGAGGCTCGACGAGCCTTCGACGAAGGCCTGGGCCTGGTACGGCGATCGCGGGCGCAGACCGACATGCAGCGCGGCCGTCGGCTCTTCGAACGCGCGGTAGCGCTCGACGACCGCTACGCGTCGGCACACGCGGCGCTTGCCAACACCCTGGTCCTGTTGTCCGTCCTCGGCGTCCAGCCGGCGCTCGAAGTCCTGCCGCGGGCGGGCGTGGCCGCCCGCCGGGCGATTGGCCTCGATCCGACCCTGGCGGCGGGATGGCAAGCGCTCGCGCACTTCCAGACCCAAGGCGACTGGGACTGGCCGGGCGCGGAACGCAGCTACCGGCGCGCCATTGCGCTGGATCGCTCCGCGCCGTCCAACATGGTGTTCGGCCATCTGCTCGTCGGCATCGGGCATACCGACGAGGCACTCGAGGAGAGCGCCGACTTGCTGGCGCTCCAACCAGGCTCGGCCTGGCGCCAGAGCTCGAACTGCGTCGTGAACTACTTCGCGCGTCGTTCCGAAGAGGCGCTGGCCGCGTGCGATCGCGCGCTCGCCATCGACCCCGAGGAGAGCCTGGCCCACTACTGGCGGGCGCTCGCGCTCACAGCCCTGGGCCGCCACGACGAGGCGATGCAGGCGGCGCTCGCGTCGCGCCGCGGCATGGGCTTCGCGCCTACCTGGCTGGTCGGCTACGTGCATGCGCGGGCTGGCCGGCTCGACGACGCCCGCGAGGTGCTGCGCGCCGTGGAGGCGCGGGCCGCAACGACCTACGTGCCGCCGTTGGACCTCGCTTTCCTGCACGCGGCCGTGGGCGACCGCGCGGCCGCGCTCGACTGGCTCGAACGTGCGCATCGGGCGCACGGGCCCGGATTGGAACTGCTGGCGGTGCATCCCGCTGCCGATCCCGTGCGGGCGGAGCCGCGTTTTCGCGCCATTCTCAAAGCGCTTCGCCTGCCGGAGCTGTCATGATTCGCTACTTCGTGCACCGCGACGGAAGGACGAGCCCCATCGAGGCCATCGACCCGGCGTGGCTCCGCCCGGACAGCGGCGTTTACGTCTGGGCCGACGTGAGCGAGCCGAAGGATGCCGACGGGGTGGTCTTGCACGACGTCTTCGGCATCCACGAGCTGGCCGTCGAGGACGCCCTCAGCGAGACACCGCATCCCAAGGTGGAAGCCTACGGCGAGGTGCTCTACGTCGTGCTCCACGGCATCAACTTCCACGCCAGCGAGCACGCGTTCGACACCCACGACACCGATTTCTTCGTCACGACCCAGTTCCTGATCACGGTGCACGATGGCCAGCGGCGCAGCATCGCCCACATCGCCGAACTGTGCGGGAAGAGCGCGCACATCCTGGCGGAGGGGCCGGTCGCGCTCATGCACCGGATCGTCGACACCATGGTCGACCACTACCATCCCGAGGTGAACGAACTCGAGGAATGGCTCGACGACCTCGAGCGCCAAGTGCTCGAAACCCCCAAGGACA
>JBDTWC010000451.1:0-3601 GCA_040006875.1 Acidobacteriota bacterium
TCGGCTGCTGTTGCAGCGCCAGCCGCCCCTCGAGCTCGCTCTCCGCGTTGTCGCCAAGAAAGCCGTACGGGTAGTAGACGACTTTCGTGAAGCCGGCCGCGACGACGTGCTCGAGAGCTACTTCGATCGGCGGATCGGTCCACTGGCCGCCGCGAGCGTGGTTGAGCCATCCGTTCACCACCATGCCGAAGTGTCCGGCCAGCTGCGTGCGAATCGCATTGCACAATGCTTCGGTGGCCACCAGGCCGGTGTCGATGGGCGTCGGCGGGTTGAGCACCGTGCCGTGCGCGGCGAGCACCAGGGCGACGCGCTCGCCGTGCCACGCCGGCTTCTCGGCCAGCAGCGTGAGCACGTGCTCAGCCGAGGCGCGGGCCAGCACGTCGGGCGCGAAAGCCCGCAGCACCGACGCCTGGCGTCGCTGACCGTCGACGGCCTCGCGCGTCAGCTCGTGGGTGAATGCCGAGTCAGCCGCGTAGAGGGGCACGATGAACGCGGCCTCATCGCCCGGCAGCGCCGCCAACACGTCGGCCACAAGCGGCCGTCGGTATTCGTAGCCGACGTGTACGCGCCACGTGTCGTCGGTGGACGCGGCGCCCAGATGCGCTTGGAGCGCCGTCGCCTGCAGCTCCGTGATGGCCTCGAGCGGCGAGCCATAGTCGTGGGCGCGCCACAGGGCCCGCCGCCCGCGCGCCCGGCTCAGAGCGATGATCGGCAGCACCGGCCTGGGTATGGCGGCGACCTTGCGGGTCAGACCGAGCAGGATGCGCCATGAGTAGGCGAGCTGATCGATGAAGGACGCCGTCGGCGGTTCGCCGTAGGTTGCCAGGACTACATGTCTTGTGAGGGCCACGAGAACATTCCTGCCAGCGCACTGGCGCAGATGCACCACACCCGTCGAGTGGTCGCGAGGATGGCCACAGGGCTGTCAGTGTAGAGGCAATTCGTGGCTAGTCCGAACGTGAGCCGGGCTCAGCCGGCCCAGCCTACCGATCGTTCAGGCGAATCGACGTGCCGACCCGATCGAACGCCGCGCTGTCGGTAGGCGCGTCGTTCTCGGGCACGACCGTGAGGTAGTAGAAGAGGTTCCCGTCGCTGAGCAGCGTCGTGTAGATGTTCACCCGCTCGGTCTGGTTCAACGCCGACCGGCCGATCAGGGCGGTGCCGATGCCGGCGCGCTGCGAGATGCGCACTGGCTGCTGTCCGCCCGACACGCGCATCCCGGGATTGCCCTGCAGCACCGCGTTCACGAAGCTGTTGGTCGACTCGGTCAGGTCGCGCGACGCCGCTCGGGCCACGCCCAGTTCGACGCCATGCGTGAACACGCTCTGGCCCTGATAGTCGCCAAGGCCGTTCTGCGGCACGAACTTCACCGAGTTGTTGGCCGAGATGCCGGTCCAGTTGGTCGGCACGCTCACTTGGAAGAGTTGCCCGCCCTTGGCCGTCTTGTACTGGCCGGCCGGCGCGGGCACCGGCTGCCCAACCGTGCCCACGGAAGCGGGCGCGTTGCCTCCGCTGCCCCCACCATCACCGGACCGCGCCATGTCGGACATCGACTTGGCCGGTGGCATCGACGCAAAGCGCGCCTTGATGCCGGCGAAGCCGGCGCCGCTGTTGCGCGACGCGATCTGGAGCTTGGCCGCTTCCTGGCGGATGTACTGCACCCGGTTGCCTGGATCTGGATGGCTGCTCAGCCACTGCGGCGGCGTGTTGCCCTGCGACTCCTTCTCGATTGCCTCGAACATCTTGGCCAGATCGCGCGGGTCGTAGCCGGCGCGGGCCATGATCTGCGCGCCGAGCAGGTCCGCCTGCTTCTCATACTCGCGGCTGTACTTCATGAGCCACGCACCCAGGCCGAACTGCGACCCCTGGGCGATCGCACCGCCCCAGCCGCCGCCGATGATCGCACCGGCGATGGCGCCGGCCATGGCGCCGATCTGGAACTTCTGCGCCTTGGTGGCGTTGGCGGTGCCGTGGCGCAGCAGCACGTGCGAGAGCTCGTGCGCCATCACGCCCGCCACTTCGCCTTCGCCCTGCGCAGCGGCGAACATGCCGCGGTTGACGAACATCGGCCCGCCCGGCAGCGCAAACGCGTTGATCTCCTTCAAGTTGACCGGCGTGAAGGAATACTGGAAGGCGGCGTTGTTGAGATTTGCGGGCGAGGCCGTCACCAGCGCTCGACCCAGCCGATCGAGATAGCTCGCGATCTGATCGTCGGTGATGAGCGGGTACTGCTTCCGCACTTCGGCCGCCGCCTCCTGGCCGAGCTCCACGTCCTGCTGCGGCGTGTACTTGTTCTTGGGCGGTGTGATGACGGTCTGGGCCGTCACGCTCGCGGCGCCGATCGAGGCCGCCAGCAGCAGGGCCAGGACAGGCGAGGGGCGACGGTGGGCAGAACTGGACGTCATCGGCATCGACTCCCGGAAAGTCATTCGGCCAGTCTATCCGGCCGGTCGGAACGAGCGCTGTTCCGCAGTGAACGGCGTCAGCGCGTGAGCGCCAGCTTTACCGGCGTGGACTTGCCAGCGGTCACCGTCACCTTGATCGGCGCGGCCTGCAGCAACTCGTGCCACACCCGCAGTTGGTAGGTGCCCGGGGGCACGCCCGTGAGCGTGAAGGTGCCGTCGGCGCCGGTGACGGCCGCCATTTCGTCGGTGACCATGATGAAGCCGCGCATCCACTGATGGGTGTTGCAGGTGATACGCACGAGTCCCGGGCCGGCCAGCGGGCGGGTCACGACCATGTTCGGCACCGGCAGGCCGACGTTGAAGAGCGTGCGGCCGCCATCCTGTTGCGCGTTGGTGGTGTGCAGCAGCGCGTCGTGACTCGTGGTCTTGGTGGGTGCCCCTGGACGCGCGAGTTGCACGCGCGGCAGGAACCGGCACTTGTCGTTGGTCACCAGCGGATCGGGATACGGCGTCGTCGCCTTCACCCCCACCAGCGTGACCACCACGTTGGCCAGCGCGCCACCAGCGGCTACCGCCACGGTGTCGTCGGGGACCTCGCTGCCGCACACCTTCATGTCCATCGTCACCCGCAGCGGCCGCATCGCGGGCACGGCGGTGGTCGCAACGCCGGTGATGGTGCCGCCCTGCGCGAAGGCCCGGGGCACGGCGCCGGGCAGCGCGGCGAGGACGAACGCGAGGAGGGCAGTGAGCAGGGCACGGCGAGGCATGGCTGTTGTGAAGGTAGCACGCGCGCCGCCGTACATGAGCGCCGCGCCATAGATCAGGCAGAGCCGGCCACTCATTGGCGAGTTGCAGCCGTCTGCTGAGTGTCGCTGGGGCGGCCGGGGAGAGGGCAGTAGCCTGACCGGGATTCAGGAGGCCACCCCCGTGCGTCATTCCCTCATGCTCGCCTTGCTGCTCGCCGCTTTCGGATGGTGGGGACTCACCGCCGGAGCCGGCGTAGCGTCGGCCCAAGGTGGCGCCGTCCTCACCGGCACGGTCACCCGCGCCGGCGGCACCGACGCCATGGCCGGAGCGGCCGTGGTGGTTGAAGAACTGCACCGCGAGGCGCGCACTGCCGCCGACGGCACCTACCGTATCGACGGGCTGGTCCCCGGCCGGTATCACGTGTCGGTGCGGGCCGAAGGCTACAGCAG
>JBDTWC010000452.1:0-3585 GCA_040006875.1 Acidobacteriota bacterium
GGATGGCTCCGAGCTGCGACGGCGCGCCGTTGCCGGGCACGTCGGCGGTGCCGCGCCGGAAGCGCAGCACGTCGCCCCACTTCACCGCCAGCCGGCCGTATTCCTTCTCTACGTCGGCCGCCACCTGGTCGAGCACGGCCATCGCCTTGGCCGGATCCTTGAACCCGCGCGGCGTGTCGAGCGGACGCGCGTCGTCGGTCGGCACCTTGAAGCCGCCGATGTGCTCGAACGAAGAGCCGGCCGCGGTCATGAACTTGTAGAACAGCAGCATGCCGTCGCTATCCACTTCAGCCTGGCGGTCCCACTTGGCGAGCACATCGGCGGCGCGCTTGGCCGGCGGTGTGCCGCGGGCTTTGGCCGTAGCCACGATCTCGTCCACGAACTGATCCGCGGTCTCCATGCGCGTCGACAGCTTCCACGCCTTGATGTTCTCGAACGTGATCTTGTCGGGCGCGGTGCTCAGGATGCGGGTGCCGCGCTGCGCGCGCTGGGTGATGCCTTGCGGCGCGGCGAAGCCGGCCGCGAACTCTGCGGCGTCTAGGGTGCGCGGATACGTCGATGTCCAGGGCATGTCGTTCGAGTTCTGCACCCAGCCTTGCGGCGGGTCGACGACCTTCGGCACCTGGTCGTAGGGCACGATCTCGTGCGCGATCAGATCGGATCGATCGCCTGGCACGACGCCCTGCCAGAACTTGTAGTCGCCGGTGGCATGCACCGGCAGCGTGGCGTTGTAGACGTAGGCGATGTGGCCATCGCGATCGGCATACGCCGTGTTGAAGAGCGGCAGCTGCTGCATGCGCATGGCTGCGTCCCACTCGGTGTAGTTCCTGGCCAGACCCATCCGCCAGAACTGCTCGAAGAGCTTCGGGCGATCGAGCGCCACCACACGCATGGCGATCGGCACCCCACGCCGTTCGGCCACGACCGGGCCGTGCACGGTGCGGCGAATGGTGAGCGTGTCGTCCGTGGTCGTGCCGTCCAGCTGCTTCACCTTGATCGTCTCGGTGTGCGTGTCGAAGGGCGTGACCTTGCCGTCGAGCACGTAGCCGCCGTCCTTGAGCACTAGGCCGTAGAGATCCGACTCCGATGGATTGTTGGTGGTCTGCGTCCAGCCCACGAGCTCGGTGAAACACTGACGCAGCACCGGGAAGCCGACCCACACCGCGCCGTAGGAGGTCACTCCAGGAGCGGTGAGCTGCACCTCGAAGTAGGTGTGGATGTCGCCCCACTGCAGGTGCGAGTTGCTCATCAGGATGGCCTTGCCGGTAGCCGACCGGGCCGGCGCGATCGCCCACTCGTTGGAGCCGTGCACGTCGGGTTCCCACTTGGCGAGCCGCGCCTCGAGGCGGCGCGGGCTGACGATCCAGTCGTAGTGGATGACGCGCAAGCCGTGCGCGTAGACGTCGTCCACGGTGAGCGGCAGCACGCCCTTGGCCTCGGGGCTCAGATCTGCCTGGTGCTCGCTGGCCCAGGCGTTGAGGCCGTTCGTGAACGACTCGATCAACGGCGCGAAGTCCGGGCTCTGCCCCGCCGCCCATTTCTTCGCCGTTTCAGGTAGGCCGTTGGTGCGCACCCAGCGGTCGGACTCGAGATACTGCGGGCCGTAGAACTCGGCGCCGCGGCCGCGCGCCTGCGCGTAGAGCCGGATGAGCAGCTCGGCGTGCGCTTCCATCTGCGCGTAGCCGTAGGCCCGGAACAAGCTCGGATGATCGGACGCGAAGATGTGCGGCACGCCGTAGCGATCCCAGAGAATCTCAGTGCCGGTGCCGGGAGCGGCGGCCGTGCCGGCCGGGGCCGGCCCAGCCGGCGTGCTCTTGCAAGCCACCAGCGCGGCGGCGAGAATCACAGCGAAAACGAAGCGGAACGGACGGATCACACGGCTCATCGGGGCGCTCCTGTGGCGGCCGGAGTCTAGCAGACCCGGCTGGGCGCTGGGACGAACCTCGCCGGCCTGGCGGGCTGATGGGCCAGAATATGGCGGTCCCCGCCATCCATTCGAGGGTTGTTCATGGTCAGTCGCACACGCCGCTACTCCACTCGTTGGCCGCTCGTGCTCGTCGCTCTGACCGCCGCTGCACTGGCGCCGGTGGCCGCGCAGCCTCCGCCTCGTGTGCTCGGCATCGACGCCGCCGCCTTCGATCGCACGGTCCGGCCGCAGGACGACTTCAACACGTTCGTCAACGGCACCTGGATGCGCACAACCGAGATCCCGCCCGACCAGAGCACGTGGGGCTCGTTCGTGGAGCTGGGCGAACGCAGCGACGCGGCCCTGCGCGAGATCATCGCCACGGCCACGACCAGCACCACGAAGTCGGCGGCGCAGCGCCAGGTGGCCGATCTCTACGCCAGCTTCATGGACACGTCGCGGGTCGAGGCGCTCGGCACCGAGCCGCTCGGCGGCGAGCTGAAGGCGATTGCCGCGGTCACCGCGCCGGCCGATCTGCCGAGTCTGTTCGGACGCATGGCGCGGGTCGGCGTGGGCGGGCCGTTCGGCGCCTTCGTGGGGCAGGACCAGAAGCAGTCGAACACCTACATCGTGTCGATCAACCAGGGCGGGCTGGGCATGCCCGACCGCGACTACTACCTGCGGCACGACGCGAAGTCGGACGCGACCCGCGCCGCCTACAAGACGTTCATCTCGACCCTGCTCACGCTCGCCAAGCAGCCGGATCCGGCGGGCGCTGCCGATCGCATCATCGCGCTCGAGACGCGCATCGCCCAAGCGCACTGGGAACGAGCCCGGAACCGCGACCGCGACGCCACCTACAACAAGCTGACCGTCGCCGAGCTGAGCGCGCTTACGCCGTCGTTCGCGTGGCCGGCGTTCCTGAAGGCGGCAGGGCTCCAGAAGGCCACGAGCGTGGTGGTGCGTCAGCCCGATTACTTCAAGGCGCTCGACGGCATCATCCGCGACACGCCGATCGCGACCTGGCGGGAGATGCTGGCCTTCAAGGTGCTCTCCACCTACTCCGACGAGCTGCCGGAGGCGTTCGGCGTGGCCCAGTTCGAGTTCCGCGGCAAGACCCTGTCGGGACAGGCAGAGATGCGGACCCGGCCCAAGCGCGGCGGTGCCGAAGTGGAAGGCGCGCTCGGCGAGGTGCTGGGCCGGCTCTACGTCGACAAGTACTTCGCCGCCGAGGCCAAGGCCCGGATGGATCAACTGGTGAAGAACCTGCTCGCCGCCTTCGGCCAGGGCATCGACGAACTCGAGTGGATGGGGCCGGCCACCAAGGCGCAGGCCCACGCCAAGCTGGCCAAGTTCACGGTCAAGATCGGCTACCCCGACACGTGGCGCGACTACTCCGCAATCGAGGTCAAGCGCGGCGATCTGCTCGGCAACGCCAAGCGCTCGGTGGCGTTCGAGTACGACGACATGATCGGGCGGCTCGGCCGGCCGGTCGATCGGTCGCGGTGGAGCATGACGCCGCAGACCGTGAACGCCTACTACAACTCGACCAACAACGAGATCGTGTTCCCGGCCGCCATCCTGCAGCCGCCGTTCTTCAACGTGGCCGCCGACGACGCCGTGAACTACGGCGGCATCGGTGCCGTGATCGGCCACGAGATCAGCCACGGCTTCGACGA
>JBDTWC010000453.1:0-3576 GCA_040006875.1 Acidobacteriota bacterium
CTGCGTGAGGACGTGCTGGCCATGCGCGAAAAAATGCACGCCGGCCACGTCAACGACACCGACTTGTTTGACCTGAAGCACGACCACGGCGGCATCGTCGACGTCGAATTCTGCGTGCAGTATCTGGTACTGCGGCAGGGCGCTGCTCACCCTGAGCTCACCGACAATGTCGGCAATATCGCACTACTACAGCGTGCAGGTGCGGCCGGTCTGCTTCCATCCGATCTTGCCCAAGCGGCTGCCGATGCCTATCGCGAACTGCGCCGCCGGCAGCACGTCATCAAGCTCAGCGGTGCGGAATACGCGCGCGTGCCGGCGCAGGCACTCGAAAGCGTGCGGAGTGCGGTCAGCGCCTTATGGGCGCAGGTGATGGATGCGGCCGTCTGAATTCCTGCCATGATTATCATTTTTCCGACCCCGGAGATTACATCTTGAACCACAACGCCCTCGCCGCCAGTGAAACCCTGCGTCAGTTTCGCGTCATTTTCGGCGCCGTGCGCCAGCATTTTCAGGCTGTGGAAAAAGCCTGTGGCGTCAGCGGCGCACAGATATGGGCCTTGTCCGCGCTGCAGCAGACGCCGGGCATGAAGGTGTCCGAACTGGCGCAAGCCTTGTCGATCCAGGCTTCCACCGCCAGCAACCTGCTCGACAAAATTGAAAAGGCCGGATTGATCCGACGCGAGCGCAACAGCACCGACCAGCGTGTGGTGCGCCTGTACCTTACCGACGCCGGAGAAAAAGCGCTGGGGCAGGCGCCGCAGCCGCTGACCGGCATCCTGACGCACGCTCTGGGTCAGTTGCCGGACGAAGTCTTGTCCCGTCTCAACCAGGACCTCGCCTCGCTGATCGGGCACATGGGTGAGATCAACACCCACTACGCGCAAAAGCCGCTGTCGGAACTTTGATTCTGGGCTGCGAGGGGGTGTTCAGCCCACCGCGCCGTGCCCGCCTCTTCTCGCTCTCGCCTCACGAATCCTCCCGACGACAGGGCCAAGCCCACGGCCAGTCCACTTAGGTATCATGTGCCTGAACGCAGTCAGGCGATGTATCTGGCGCCTTGTGCCTTAACCATCCTGCACGAGCCTCATGGATCTTATCAACCAGTTTGTCCTTGCCGGTGCCGTGCTGCTGTTGCTGGCCATTCTCGCCAGCGCCCTCTCATACCGTATCGGCATGCCCTTGCTACTGGTGTTTCTGGCGGTCGGCATGCTGGCCGGCGAAGACGGTCCGGGTGGCATCCTGTTCGACGACAGCGGTATTGCCTATACGGTCGGCAGCGTCGCACTTGCCATCATCCTGCTGGACGGCGGGCTCAATACCCGCGCCGAAAGTTTTCGCACCAGCCTGCGCCCAGCTGCCGTACTCGCCACCTTCGGCGTAGTCATCACCTGCGTGATCACCGGCCTGTTCGCGGCCTGGGTACTTGGGTTCGGCTGGCTGCAAGGCCTGCTGGTCGGCGCCGTCGTCGGCTCCACCGATGCGGCAGCGGTGTTCGCCCTGCTGCATGCCAAGGGGCTGACCTTGAAAGAGCGGGTATCCGCCACGCTCGAAATCGAATCCGGCAGCAACGATCCGATGGCCGCCTTGCTCACCATCGCCCTGATCGAACTCATCCTCGCCGGTCAGCACGTACCCGGATGGGAAACACTGATTTTGCTGGTCCAGCAGTTGGGACTCGGCCTCATCATCGGCCTGGGCGGCGGGTGGCTGCTGGTATGGCTGGCCAATCATCTGCCGCTGGAGCGCGGCATGTATCCCATGCTGATCTTCGCCGGTGGGCTGTCGCTTTACGGCTTCACGACCGTGCTGGGCGGCAGCGGTTTTCTGGCGATCTATCTGTGTGGCGTGATGGTCGGCAACCGCAATCCACGCGAGTCGACCAATATCCTGCAGGTCCACAACGGGCTGGCCTGGCTGGCGCAGATCGGCATGTTCCTGTTGCTGGGCCTGCTCGCCACACCGAGCGATCTCGTTCAGAACGCCCCGCCTGCTCTGGCCATCGCACTGGTGCTGATGTTCATCGCCCGCCCGATTGCGGTCGTGCTGTGTCTGCTGCCCTTTCATTTTCCGTGGCGCGAGCAGACGTTCATTTCCTGGGTTGGGCTGCGCGGCGCGGTGCCCATCATCTTGGCCTTGTTTCCGTTGCTGGCCGGGATACCCGAGGCCGCGCTGATCCTCGACGTCGCCTTCTTCGTGGTGCTGATCTCGTTGACCGCACAGGGCTGGACGATCCCCATGCTGGCCCGTCGCCTGAAGCTCGAGGTGCCGCCTCCGCCCGAACCCACCGAACGCTACGATCTGGCAGCCAGCCCCGAACATGGGCACGCCCTGTTCGGTTACCGCGTGGCATCCAACGCCCCTCTCGTGGGCCAGGCGGCCGATGCGCTGTGGCTGCCGACCGCTGCGCGACCGGTCGCCGTCATGCGTGAAAGCGCGATGCTGGCACCAGAAAACGCCGGCACACTGGCCGTCGGAGATACCCTCTATGTATTTGCAAGTGCCGCCGACAGTGCCGCGCTGGGCGATCTGCTGGTTCCAACGGCTGCACCGGCCTATCTGGAAAAACGCCAGTTCTATGGCGATTTCGTGCTGCATGCGGATGCGCAAATGGCCGCGATCGCCGCGCAATATGGGCTACCATTGCCGGACGAGATGGCGGCACTCACGCTTGCAGAATTCCTTACCTTGAGACTGCGTAGCCAGCCGGTGGTCGGTGACCGCGTCCAGCTCGGCAAACTGGAGTTCGTCGTGCGCGCCGCGTCGTCTGGCCGTGTCAGCCAGGTGGGATTGCGCATCCCCACCCATCTTCACGACCCACGCTAGGCCTTCGCGCTTGCGGCCTGCATTGCTTGCGCCAACCTGTTTTCTCATCCCGGAGTCGCCATGACCCAGGCCCGAACCCTGCTTGCCGCCACCGACTTTTCCGCCCCCGCCCGCCATGCGCTGGAACGTGCTGCGCAGCTTGCCGAAGCCCATCCCGGCACCCGTCTTACCCTTGCGCACATCGTCAGCGGATCGGTACTCGACGCCCTGCGCCGCATGCTGCCGGGCGATGCTGCCAAGCTGGAAGAACAGCTGCTCGCGCGTGCGGAGAAAAATCTGGACGAGCTGGCCACCAATCTGGCTGCGCACTATCCGTGCGAGATCAACACTCTGCTGGCGCAGGGCTCCGCATCGACCGCCCTCGTCGACCTCGTTGAAACACGTCAGTCCGATCTGCTGGTGATGGGCACGCGAGGCACACATTTCGTGGTGCAGATGCTGTTCGGTTCCACCACCGAACGCGTCCTGCGCAAAACCCGCCGCCCGTTGCTGGCAGTCAAGCAGCGCCCACAGGCACCCTATCGGCGCATCCTCGCACCCGTCGATTTCTCCAATCATGCCGCAGCCGCCATCAACATCGCCCATGCCTGGCTGCCGGACGCCGACATCGTGCTGCTGCATGCCTTCGAGGCGGAATGGGAAAGCACCTTCCAGCTCGCCGGAATGGATGACAGCCAGATTCACGAATACCGGATTCATGCACGCGACGCGGCGCAGGGTGCCATGGATGCCTTCATCGCCACGCTGCAGGTG
>JBDTWC010000454.1:0-3575 GCA_040006875.1 Acidobacteriota bacterium
CATGCCGATGCCCAGGTTCACGTAGTCGCCGTCGCGCAGCTCCTGAGCGACGCGGCGCACGATGCGTTCACGGATGTCCATGTCCTAGCCCCTCACCGTCCGCTTTTCGATGCGGCGGCTGAACGCCTGGCCGGCGAAGATCTGGGTCACGAAGATCCCCGGCGTGTGCACGTGGTCGGGCCCGATCGCGCCGGCCTCGACCAGGTGCTCCACTTCCGCGAGGGTGGTCGTGGCGGCGGTGGCCATCATCGGATTGAAGTTGCGGGTCGTGCGCCGGTAGACGAGATTGCCGGCGGTGTCGCCGGTCCACGCCTTCACGAAGGCGAAGTCGGCGTGAAGCGCACGCTCCATCAGGTAGGGGCGGCCGTCGAATTCGCGCACCTCTTTGCCTTCGGCCACGACGGTGCCGACGCCGGTCGGCGTGAAGAAGGCGGCGATGCCGGCCCCGCCCGCCCGGATGCGTTCCGAGAAGGTGCCCTGCGGCACGAGCTCGACCTCGATCTCCCGCTGGAGATACTGGCGCTCGAACTCCTTGTTCTCGCCCACGTAGGTCGAGATCATCTTGCGGATCTGGCGGGCCCGCAGCAGCACCCCGACGCCGTGGTCGTCGGTGCCGGCGTTGTTCGAGATGACCGTGAGATCGCGCACGCCGCGGCGGTGCAGGGCCGCGATCAGATGCTCGGGCACGCCGCACACGCCGAAGCCGCCCATCATGATCGTGGCCCCGTCGAGCACCTGCGCCACGGCGACGTCGGCGTCGCGCACTACCTTGTTCATGGGGCGATTATAGCGGCGGCTCGAGGCGCCGTCGCGCCCGGTTGGCAGCGGCGAAGAGCTCCGCCACGGCCGGACCATCACCCAGCTCGGCGGCGGCGGCACGCAGCCGGTCGGCGAGGTCGATGAGGAGCGGCGCCAGGTGATCCGCATTGGCGGCGACGAGCGGCTGCCACACCTCGGCGCTGCTGCTGGCCAGGCGGGTGGCGTCGCGCAGGCCGGCGCCCGCGCACGCGATCCCGGCGTCGTCGCAGCGGTCGCTGACCGTCTGCATCAGCAGGCTCGACGCCAGTTGCGGCAGGTGACTCATCGCCGCCACGAGGGCGTCGTGGGCCTCGGCCGTCGTGGTCAGCGGCGTGGCTCCGCACGCGCTGGCCAGTGCGGCCACGAGCGCGGTCGCCTCAGCCGGGCCCGCGCCCGGCACGACGAACCACGGCCGCCCGTCGAAGAGCGACGCCGAGGCCAGCGCGGGCCCAGGTCGAGCGGCCCCCGCCATCGGATGGCCGCCGACGAACGCGCGCACGCCAGCGGCGGCAGCGGCGGCCGCCGGCGCGCGCTTCACGCCGCCCACATCGGTGACCGGCGTCGACGGACGGTCGGCGGCAAACCGCCTCAGCCACTCCGGCATGCGGTCAACCGGACAGGCCAGCACCGCCAGGTCGTAGTCGGGCACCGCCGCCGTCGCCGGTCTCAGGTCGTCGAACGCCTCGCGACCATGACGATCGAGCGCCGCCGGCAGGTCCATGCCGACGATGTAGGGCGCATCGGCACGCCGCCGCAAGGCCCGGGCGATCGACGTGCCGATGAGGCCCGTGCCCACGATGAGCAGCCGGCCAACAGCCAGTGCGGACATCGACGCAGCCGCCCGCTCTACCGCGCCCAGCCGCGTCGCGCCAGCGGCTCGAGGCAGATGCTGCGGCCGATCGCCGGCGCGATGATGCGCAGCTCGGCCATCAGCCGTTCGAACTGCACCGGGAACATCGACTGCGCGCCGTCGGACCAGGCATGGTCAGGGTCGTTGTGCACTTCGATGAGCAGACCGTCGGCTCCGGCGGCCGCGGCCGCGCGCGCCATCGGCGCCACTTTGTCGCGTCGTCCGGTGCCGTGACTCGGATCCACGAACACCGGCAGGTGCGACAGCTCCTTCACGATCGGAATCGCCGACACGTCGAGGGTGTTGCGGGTGCTGGTCTCGAAGGTGCGGATGCCGCGCTCGCACAGCATCACGTCGCTGTTGCCGCCCGAGAGCACGTATTCCGCCGACAGCAGCCACTCTTCGATCGTGGCCGCGATGCCGCGCTTCAGCATCACCGGCTTGCGGCCGCGGCCCAGCTCGCGCAGCAAGGTGTAGTTCTGCATGTTGCGGGCGCCCACCTGGAAGATGTCGGCGTACTTGTCGCACACCTCGATCTGAGAGATGTCCATGACCTCGGTGATGAGCTTCAGGTCGTGGGCATCGGCGCCAGAGCGCAGCATGCGCAGGCCCTCTTCGCCGTGGCCCTGGAAGCTGTAGGGCGAAGTGCGCGGCTTGAACGCGCCGCCGCGCAGCACCTTCGCGCCAGCGCGCTTGACCGCCGCTGCGGTGGCGTGCACCTGCTCGTCGGTTTCGGCCGAGCACGGGCCGGCCATCACGATCACCTCGTCGCCGCCGATGCGAACGTCGCCGATCGAGATGACGGTGTCCTCCGGCTTGAACGTGCGGCTGGCCAGCTTGTACGGCTCGGTGATGCGCAGCACCTCGTGCACGCCGTCCATCAGCGCCACCAGACCACGATCGACCTTGCCGGCACCGACCACGCCAAGCACGACCCGCGCCGCGCCCGACGAGCGATGCACGTCCATGCCGAGTTCCACCAGATGCGCGATGACCGACTGCACCTGAGCATCCGACGCCCGTTCCTTCATCACGACGACCATGACCTAGTCCCTCTGCCCTTTCGCCGCCACCGCGCCGCCGCTGCTGGCGTCGCCGCTCGCGGCATCCGTGTCGCGGGCGGCTTCGATTCGTTGAATGCGCCGCGCCTCGTCGATGATGCGCTCGAACAGGCGCGCGATCGCGTCGCCGTCGAGCGCGCCGCCGAGCGCCGCGTCGATCTCGCGCACCCGAGCCAGCACCGTGGCCTCACGCGCGGGCTCGTAGACGGCGCGGTTCTCGGTGCGCTTGACCCGACCGATCGCGTAGGCGCAGCGCGCCCGGCGATCGAGCAGCCGCACCAGGACCTCGTCGATCTGGTCGATCTCGGCCCGCAGGGCCGCGACGCTCAGCTCCTCAGCCATCGCACGTAGCGCTCCACCTCGCCGCCGAGCCCCGGCGACTGTCCGTGATCGGCCACGACCTGCACCAGCGCCGAGCCGACGACCGCCGCATCGGCCCACGCGCCGACCGCCTTCACGTGTTCCGGCGTAGAGAAGCCGAAGCCGAGCGCCAGCGGCCGATCCGTCTCTGCCCGTACCCGCGCGCCCAGAGCTGCGGCGGAGTCCGACACGTCGGCTCGGGCGCCGGTCACGCCGAGGCGCGAGATGCCGTAGAGGAACCCGCCGCCCAGTTCGGCGGCCCGGCGGATGCGCGGCACGGAGGTGGTCGGACTCAACAGGAAAATAGTATCAAGCCCTTGGCTGACAAACGCAGTGCGCGCCTCGTCGGCCTCCTCGGGCGGCAGGTCGAGCACCAGCACGCCGTCGATACCGGCGGCCGCCGCCCGCCGGGCGAAGGCGGCCACGCCCATGCGCACCATCGGGTTGGCATAGGTGAAGAGCACGAGCGGCGCCGCTACGTCGGCGCGCACGCTGGCGGCCATGTC
>JBDTWC010000455.1:0-3573 GCA_040006875.1 Acidobacteriota bacterium
TCGCGTGGGCACGTCTGTCAGCTTACCCGCGCGGCCGCGTGCCCACCGTGATGGCGACCGCCGTCGTCACGCCACCCCGCAGCACCGTCACGGTGGCCGCGTGGCCGACCTGATGGACGCGCAGCCGCGTGAGCAGGTCGTCGGCGCCGGTCACCGCCGCGTCGCCGAAGGCCACGATCACGTCGCCGACGAGCACACCGGCCGCATCGGCCGGGCCGTCGGGCACGATTCCCGTCACCAGCAGGCCCGAGGCCGCACCGGCGCCGTGCTGGCGTGCCGGCAGCGTCACCGGCATCGAACTCACGCCGATGAAGCCCTGGCGAGCGCCACCCTGCTCGACGAGGGCGCGTGCCGCCGCCCAGGCGATCGCCGCCGGCACCACCACGGTCGTGCCGCGGATGGCCATCGCGGTGATGACGCCAAGCACCTGCCCGGCGCCGTTCACCAGCGCGCCGCCGGTGAGAGCGCCGTGTGGCGTGACCCCGATGCGCACTACCCGCGCCACTTCAGTGGAACGGCCCGTGCGCAGCGGCCCGCCTACGACGACTACCGGCGCGAACGCGGCGAAGACGCCGCCGCTCCAGGTTCGGCCCACGGCGAGCGCCAGATGACCGGGCCGCGGTTCGTCCGCTGAAGTGGCGGCAGGCGCGCCGAGGCCGCTGGCTCGCACGACGGCCAGCCCGGTGCTGGCGTCGCGACCCAACACCAGGCCGTCGAACGTCTGCCCATCGGCGCGCCGGACCGGCGCGGCCTCATCGTCGAGATGCTGGCCGGGCACGACTACGAGATCGGTGTCGAACACCACGCCGGCCACGGGCCGGCGGCGGCTCTGCACCTGCACGACCGAGGCGGAGGCGACGTCGGAGGCGGTGGCGAGTTCGGCGGAGAGAGTAGCGAGAAGGTTGCTCATGTCCTCAACGATACGCATCGTCACAGCGCGGCGCGCCAGCCGTTCGGCTAGGCTGTGGGGATGCGAATGTTCAGTGCCGTGGTGACCTTGCTGGCGGGTGTATTGGGCGCCGCCCCGGCCGGGTTGGCGGCGGCCGATCGGGCCGTGGTGTGGCTGCAGGCGCAAGACGGCGGTTTCGAGCGCGATCTCAACCGTCAGGCGACGCGTGGATTCCGCCTGGCGGCGATCAGCGACGGCCTGCCGTGCGCGGTGGCGGCGCTGCAGACGCCGGAGAAGGCAGAGCCACCGGCCGTCTACCGCGTGGTGATGGATCGCGCGCTCGGCTCAGTGGTGCAGGACTTGACCCGAGAGGGCTTCGTGCCGCGCGGCTCGGCGCGCATGGCCGGCACGCGGCATCAGGTGGTGTTCGAACGCACGACGGCACCGCCGCAGGCGGATGAGTGGCGGGCCATCGAGTTCGAGAAGATCGAGGATCTCGCGGCGGCGCTCAGCGCCGCCGCGAGCGAAGGCTTCCAAGTGAAGCTGGCCGTGCGGCCGCCGTTCCGCAGCTGGCCCGGTCTGTCCGAGAAGGGCGTGGTGCTGGCGCGCAAGCCGCCGGCGGGCGGGGCGCGGCAGGCGCGCGTGATCGTCGGCAGCAACCGCGATCTGAAGGACGTCATCGGACCGCTGCAGACTGCCACCGCCGAGGGCTGGACGCTGGACGGGCTGCTGACCAGCTCGCGCGACGGTGGCCGCGAAGCGCGGCGCGAGCGCGTGCTGCTGATGCTGTCGCGCGGCGGCGACGCCGCCGGCGGCGCGGCCGTCGGCATCGAGCGGCACACCTCGTTCGGTCTCTTCGGTAAGGGCGTGCTGGCCGGCGCCGGGCAGTTCTGGAACGACTACCTCACGGCGTGGGTGCCCAACGATCGCCGCCAGAACTGGGCCACGCCGATCCGGCTCTCGCCGCTCGAGGCGTCGTGCGCGGGCCTCGAGCTCAAGCTGCGCTTCGACGGCATGAACGATCAGGCCTCGAACATCGTGGCGCTCATCGGCAAGCCGAGTCAGCCCGATGGTTTCGAGCTCGTGGTCGTGACCGAGCAGCGGCTTGGTTTCTAGGCCCTGACGTCGATGACCGGACGTCCGAGCACTTTCAGCTTCGGCGCCACGCCCAGGCCGGGCGCGCGCGAGGCCTGCATCTTCCCGCCCTCGCGCTTGGGCGCGCCGGCCGCGAAGCTCACTGTGACGTAGGAGTTGAAGTCGGTGGTGGAGAAGCGATAGCGAGCCGGCGTGCTGTGCGCCAGATGCGCGATCGCGGCGGTGGTGATGTCGCCGCCCCAGGTGTCTTCGATGGTCATGGCAAGACCGAGCGACACGCACAGATCGCGGATCTGACGCGCCTTGGTCAGGCCGCCGACCTTCGAGATCTTCAGGTTCACGACATCGGCGGCATGGTCGCCGGCGGCGCGGACCACGGCGGCAAGGTCGTCGATCACCTCGTCGAGCACGAACGGCAGGCTGGTATGCTCGCGCACCGCCAGGCACTGCTCGTAGGTCGGGCAGGGCTGCTCGAGATAGACGTCGAGGTCGCGCACCGCATGCGCCACGCGCAATGCCGCGTGTTGGGTCCAGCCGGTGTTGGCGTCGGCGACGAGCACGTCGCCGCGCGACAGCACCGCGGCCGCCGCCTGGATGCGCGCGATGTCCACATCGGGGTCGCCGCCCACCTTGAGCTGGAACTTGCGATAGCCCTCGCGGCGGTAGTGCTTGACCCGCGCCGCCATCTTCGCCGGCGTGTCCTGCGAGATGGCGCGGTAGCAGTCCACGTCGGCGCCGTCGTGGCCGCCGAGCAGCGTCGCCACCGGTAGTCCGCTGGCCTGGCCGAGCAGGTCCCAGCACGCGATGTCGATCGCGGACTTGACGTAGGGATGACCGCGCATGGCGCTGTCCATGCGCGCGTTGACGAGGCCGAGCGCGCACGGGTCGAGGCCGAGGAGATGCGGCGCCAGTTCCGCGATGCCGGCCCGCGCGCCGGCGGCATAGGCCGGCAGGTAGGCGGGCCCGAGCGGGCAGATTTCACCCCAGCCCGTGCGCCCGTCGTCGCTGTCGACCGCCACCACGGTGGAGTCGAAGACCGACACGGCGTTGCCACCGGACCACGCGTAGCGGCCTTCGACGAGCGGCAGGTCGATCTGAAAAGCGCGGATGCCAATGATGGTCATGGGGGTCAGAGCTGATGCGGGTCGGGGCGCCACTGCGTGATCAGCTTCTTGATCTGATCGCGCTTCTGGAGATTGTCACGGAGCACGATGGCGGCGAGTTGGGGCAGCTCGCCGTCGCTCGCGAAGCGGAGCGCGATCAGCTGATCGCGGCTGAACTCGCCGATGCGCGCCTTCAGATCGGCCGGGAGCAGCTCGCGCATGCGCAGCCGCTCCTCGAGCCGAATCACGCGGTCCTGAGCGGCCAGGGCAAACACTCGCCCGAGCAACGCGCTGCACACGAGCGCCACCGCCATGGCCAGCGCCCAGAGACTCGGCAGGCTCGGCGCCACCACCGCGTGATAGCCGATCAGCAGCAGGTTGCCGAGCAGGATCGGCATGGTGACGTAGTGGAACAGCGGCACGAACTTGCGGTGCGTCTTGTAGCTCTGCGCGGTGTCACTCATGAAGGTGCTCCTCGAGCCAGCG
>JBDTWC010000456.1:0-3572 GCA_040006875.1 Acidobacteriota bacterium
ATCCTCGCGCACGCAGTGCTCGAGCAGGCCGATGTCGATCACGTTCTCTTTCTTGGCCACGCCGACGCGGGCGCAGAAGTCGCGCACCGCCGCCGCGGTGTAGCCGCGCCGCCGCATCCCCGAGATGGTGGGCATGCGCGGGTCGTCCCAGCCCGACACGTGCTGCTGGGCCACCAGCTGCAGCAGCTTCCGCTTGCTCATGACCGTGTAGTTCAGGTTGAGCCGCGCGAACTCGATCTGGCGCGGCGTGTGCGTCGCCTGGGCTTCGCGGACCACCCAGTCGTAGAGCGGCCGGTGCGCCTCGTACTCGAGCGTGCACAGCGAGTGCGTGACGCCCTCATAGGCGTCCGACAGCGGGTGTGCGTAGTCGTACATCGGGTAGATGCACCAGGTGTCGCCGGTGCGGTGATGGGTGGCGTGGCGGATGCGGTAGAGCACGGGATCGCGCAGGTTGATGTTGGGCGACGCCATGTCGATCCTGGCGCGCAGCACGTGCGCGCCGTCGGGGAACTCGCCGGCCCGCATGCGCCGGAACAGGTCGAGGTTCTCGTCGACGCTGCGCGTGCGGTAGGGCGAATCGATGCCTGGTTCGGTGAGCGTGCCGCGATGGGCGCGGATCTCGTCGGCCGAGTGTGAGTCCACATAGGCGAGGCCGCGACCGATCAGACCTTCCGCGTCGAGATAGAGCCGCTCGTAGTAGTCGGAGGCGTAGAACTCACGGTCGTGCCACTCGAAGCCGAGCCAGCGCACGTCGGCCTTGATCGCGTCGACGTACTCGACATCTTCCTTGACCGGATTGGTGTCGTCGAAGCGCAGGTTGCAGTGGCCGCCGTGGTCGGCGGCCACTCCGAAGTCGACGCAGATGGCCTTGGCGTGGCCGATGTGCAGGTAGCCGTTGGGCTCGGGCGGGAAGCGGGTCACGACCCGGCCGTTATGGGCCCCGGCGGCCACGTCGGCGGCCACGGCCTCGCGCACGAAGTCGAGCGTGGGCGCGGTGCTGTCGGCAGTAGCGGAGCTATCCGAGGGAGTCATTGCGGCTATCAGTTTACTAGCCGTCAGCCGCACCTCCTAGCCGCGGGACGAAATGCCCCGGTTCCGGGGCTGGATTACTGGACGCAGGGCGCTCCCGACAGCGTGGCCAGCATGATCAGCGGGTTGCGGCCGCGGCGCGTGAAGCCGTAACTCGTGGCCCGCGGAATCACGGCGAAGCTGCCGGCCGCCACCTGGATGTCGCGGTCGTCCAGGCGCAGGGTGCCGTCGCCGCCGACCACGTAGAGCATCAGCTCGGCGTCGTCGTGCTTCCGGTTCGGCCACGGATCGCGCACCTGCCACAGCCACGACTGGGCGCCGCCGCTACAGCCGATGAGCGACTCCTTCTGCGGTTCTTTGTTCGAGATGAAGTTGCGCTCGATGTAGTCGAGCAGCGACATCGTGGTCGGCTTGCCGGCCGGCATGTCGGGCGACGGCGTGGGCTTCGGCGTATCGACCTTGGTCGGCTCGGGCGGAGGCGGCGGGGGAGGAGCCGCCGAGAGCGTGGCTTCAACGACCGGCGCCGGCGTGCCCGCACGCCACGACACTTCCTTCTCGAACGTGTAGTAGCCGTCGCGTTCGAAGCGCACGCGGTAGGTGCCGGGGCGGATGCCGAGCAGTCGCACCTGGCCGGCGGCGGTGGAGACGCCTTCGCGTTCGACCGGGCCGACGGCTGACACCTTGACGTCGGCCAGGGGGTTGCCAGCCGGATCGCTCACCGCGACGGTGAGCACCACCGTGGCCGTTGATGGCGCTGCGGGGCGGGGCACACGAGGCCGTGCCGCGGGCGACGGGGGCGTGGGCTGGGCTGGTGCGGGCTGAGCGGGAGCCGGCGTTTGCGCTGAGGCGGATACCACCACCCCGAGCGCGAGCAACAAGGCGAGCGCGGATCTCATGTCGCTATCCTACCGAGCCCCTCGCCGCGAGTCGAGCGTCAGTAGCGCCAGCTCGTGAGGTCCGAACCGGCCGGCGCGGTCTTCAACATCCGCTCGACGGCTTTGGGGATGTAGGTCTGATGGTAGCGGAGTCGCGAATAGGCGTTGTCGCGCGTCGAATCACCGTTCCAGCAGTGCTCCGCGCGATCGCCGTAGGCCACCTCGCCATCGAAGTATGGTGCCGTCGTCGACTCCAGGAACTGTTCCGCCTGATACACGGCGTTGTTGAGGTAGTAGTTGTCCATGTCGCCGACGTAGAGGTTCAGCTTGCCTTGCAGCTTCTTGCCCAAGCCCTGGTTCCAGTCGCGGCGCAGGATGTGCGTGAGGTCGAAGTGCTCGCGCCAGTAGGCGGCCACCGCCGGATCGATCGCGCCTGAGCCCTTGTCGAAGATGCGCGCGGGGTAGCCATCGCTGCCCACCGGGCTGAACACCGCTTCCCAGATGTCGTACTGCTGGCCGGACCGGGACTTCGTGCCGAGCACCAGTTCCAGGCGGTTGGTCTCTTCCTGCGTCGCATCGACGTGGCCCAGATAGTTGCGATGCGCTGGCCGCGGCGTCCGCTTGAAGGTGTCGTCGAGCCAGTAGGCGTTCTTGTCCTTGTAGAGGTCGATGGTGGTGAAGGCGCTGAAGTCGACCGGGTCGGGGCAGGCCACGTAGGCGCCGTTGAAGACCTCGGGATAGAAGATCTGCGCGGCCATCGCCTCCCAGCCGCCGGTCGAGCCGCCGTACATGAAGCGCGACCAGCCTTGGCCGAGCCCGCGGTACTTCTTTTCGAGATAGGGAATCAGCTCCTGCACGATGGCATCGCCATACGGCCCGAGGTTGGCGGAGTTGACGGCGTAGGAGTCGTCGTAGAACGGGTTGGCGTGCTGGATCTCGATCACGATCGCGCGCGGGAAGTTCGGTCCGCTCCAGTCCTTGTAGAGCTGATAGGCGTACTGCTGCTGGATCAGGTTGTAGCCGGTCAAATGGAAGCGCTCGGAATAGTCGGGCTTCAGCGACAGGTCAGGCGGCGTTTCGCGCCAGCCGGTGAGCGTGGACGCGAAGTGGTTGTGGTAGATGAAGAGCGGATAGTGCGCGTCTGGATGCGTGTCGAAGCCCTCGGGCAGGAGCACGCTGGCCCCGATGTGCATCGGCCGGCCCCAGAACTTGGTCAGCAGCGCGCTCTCGATGCGCTCGTGCTTCACGTACTTCGTGTCCTGCGGCACCGGCAGCGGCGGGATGATCTGGTCGAGCGTGAGGGTCACGGCGCCGCTCGTGGCCGGGTCGATCGTGATCTGCCGCGGCGTGGAGTAGAGGTTGCCGGGCGCGAGGTTCCACTGCTGGCCCTCGCCGCGATCCATCGGCATCTTGACCGTGTGGCCGTCGCTGCGCGTGAACGTCTCGTAGCGATGAAAGAGCGCCTGCACGGTGTAGGTGCCGGCGGGAATCTCCGCCAGTCGCGGCACCGGGAAGCCGATGACGTCGCCGGCGACGCTGGCCGGCGCGCCGCCCGGCCACCCTTCGAGGTCGAGGCCGAAGATCGGCTGGCCTTCGGGACCGGCCGAGATCTGGAAGCGCGGCTCGCCGCCCTTCTGGCTCGACAGCATCAGCAGCAGGCGTCCGTCG
>JBDTWC010000457.1:0-3569 GCA_040006875.1 Acidobacteriota bacterium
GCCGCCGTCAACGCCGATGACTTGCCCAGTGACCCACGCACTGAGAGGCGTCAGCAACCAGCAGATGGCTTCCGCGATGTCGTCGGCCGTGCCCAGTCGGCCGAGCGGATGCATCGCGACCGAGGCCTTCCGCGCCAGCTCGTTGGCCGTGATGGCCTGACTCATCGGCGTGTCGACCAGTCCCGGTGCGACCGCGTTGACACGAATGCCGTAGGGCGCGTAGGTCGCGGCCGCGGATCGCGTGAGCCCCGCCACACCCGCCTTCGCCGCGGCAATGGCCTCGTGATTGGGCAAGCCAATCGCAGCGGCGGCCGAACTGATCAGCACGACGGACCCGCCCGCCTGGCGCATCGCGCTCGCCGCCGCTCGCACGGTGGCGAAGGCCGACACGAGGTTGGCCGCCAGCACGTCTTGCAGCTCCTGCGCCGAGGTCAAATGGGCGGGCTTCAGCAGTATCGAACCAGCGCAGTTCACGATGCCGTCGATGCGACCGGTCGTGTTGACGGCCTCAGCCACGCACCGCTCCAGATCCGCGAAGTTCGCGGCGTCGGCGGTCACGATCTGTCCTCCGATCGACGTGGCTAGCGGCGCCAACGCCGCGGCATCACGGCCGGCGAGCACCAGTCGCGCGCCGCGCGCAGACAGCATCTGCGCCACGCGCGAGCCCACCGCGCTGCCGGCGGCGACCACGACAAACGTCGCATCGCTCAGGTCCGCGCTCATCACGACTTGGCGTTACGCGCGAGACGCTGCATTTCGGCAATCGTGAACCACAGACCGGCGCCACACAGCCCGGTCACGAAAATGCCGATCACAAGAATGGCCATGGTCGACATCAGCGCCGCCTCGCCTGAGCGTTCAAAGTGGCAAACGAGAGGATGGACGGAACCCAGATGCCGACGAACATGCCTTCGTCGCGTTGGCCGGAGAACCAGAGATAGACCGAGAACACGAACGACAGAAATGCGGCGGCCAGAAAGAGTGAATCACTTCGATGAAACATAGAGGGTGAGACGCGCCAACGAGGCGGGCGGGTCCACCGCGCGCGCTGGGCTAGCTCGTGGCGGCCGCGAGAACGTACAGGTTCAGCAGCATCAGCGCCAGCGCCGGCAGGGTCTGGACCAGGCCATCTCCCACGCTGACGCGCACGCCAACTCCGCACAGCATCAACAGCGCCAGGCCCCCTGACGACAGCCACAGCGCTGGCGGCCACTTCAGCCCGACCAACAGTCCGACGCCTCCGAGTACTTCAAGGCTGCCGGTGAGCACTCGAAGATTCGTCAGCCCGAAGCGCGTAAACTCCCGCTCCATCGACAGCGACGTCAGACACCAGAGGCCATAGCCGAGAAACGTCGCGCTCGAGAAGACGGTGAGCAGCGCTAGCTTGCTCACCGGTCAAACGTGCCCAAATGCACTCCCGCCACGAACAGTGACAGCAGCAGCAGGCCCAGGGACGGCAGGAACTTGTGCCACGGGTTCTTGATCCGCGCGTGTGCGACCTGGGCGCAGAGCATGAGGAACGCCATGATCAACGCAGGACCCGCCACGAGCGCCGGATACCAGATGCCGGCCACGAGCAGGGTGGCCAGTGAAATCTTCGTCGCCCCCACAGCGTTGCGCACCACATCGGGCAGCCCGAATTGCTTGAACTCTCTCACGATATTGTCGAAGCGCCCGACCCAGACGATGGCGATCGACAGGGCGATCACGATCTGTCCGGTTGCGGCGTAGTTATCCATGGTCACTGTGAACTCCTGAGGTGCTGCGGGAGGGGTGAGGTGCCGTCCCGACGCCCGCTGCAATAGGACGCCCAACACCGGCTCGGCGGTCCTCGAACGTGCGACCGGAGGACTACCGCTCCGGCAGGCGGTCAAACGGCGCCGCGTCGAGCCAGCATGTGTGCGCCTCTGGTCTGGTGCAGACTCACACCGCGATCACGCCGGCATTCAGCGTGAGCCCGTGGCGTGACGCCAGCCGCATGACGGCTTCGTAGGTCTGCGCCGCAGGGGGCAGACGACACCGGCACACAGGCCCAGTATCGCAAGCCGTCTCAAGGTGTGTACCGCCACCATGGTCGCCTCCGAACCCTACCTGGGCCACGCGGTACCGGCTAAGGCCGGACCGACCTGCTGCAGGAAAAGATTCCACCGCCCACGCCATTCCCGGGCCGCACGGGTTCACGGTCCTGCACCGTGCAAAAGCCGGCGGCGAAGACGCGAAGCACGTTGCCGACTGGATGCTGGCGCAGGGTGTGCGGGATGTCACTGTCCGCCCGCTGCCATTTGTCTAGCTAGCCCGAAGGCAGCACCCCGGCCTGACGCGGCGCGATCTCTTCAGCCGCGGGCAGTGGCGGCCCTTTGTGCGCGGAGCGCGATCGCAAGGACGGCGGCCAGCACTGCCGTCGCAACCGTGACGATCACGCCACCCTCGATACCGAACGAACCTCCCGTGACCCACGCCGGGCCTTTCAGTTCAATCATCCTCCAGCCGTCGCCGCGCTGACCGTTGCCGCTGACAGTGAGCCCGAGAGCGGGCCCGAGCAGGAAGTTCCATGCCGCGTGGATACCGATCGGCAGCCAGAGACTTCCCGAATGTTCGCGAGCGAGACAGAAGAGCGACCCAGCGAGAAAGACAGTCAGCGCCGGCAGCCATTCGCCTCGAAACCCGGCGGCATGGTAGGCCGAGAAGAAGATTCCGGAGAGCAGTACTGCGGCAATTAGCCCGACGTGTGAACGGAACGTCGAGTAGAGATACCCGCAAAGCAGGAGTTGCCGGGCCACGACGTTCACGAACATCGCAAGAGCGGCAAGCGGGAGTGCATCCCGCGCGAATCGCCCGTGATCAACCGGCGCGATCCAACCAAGGGCCCACGCGACTGCTAGCGGCAGAGCGAGCCACACCGCGCCGTTCGCCAGGCCGCCGAAGAAGTCCCGCGGAAGCCCGGCGAAAGCGAGTCCGACAGAGTGTAGCGGTTGACGGTCGATCTTCCGCGTCATCAACCACGTGACAACCAGGAGCGAAACCACCACCCACGCGTCGCTGCTCAGTCGCATGAGGACTGGGTTCGTCCGGCTCCAATCATCGAGCTTCCCGCGCGTCATGCGCCGCCGTCGTGCTGGTGGCCGGCGTGTGGACGGCGCTCCCGGTGCGCGAGGCCGCCGGCCTGGTAGTTGCGCTCATGCTGGGCGCGATTGCCATGCACCTGAAGGTCAGCGATCCGTTGATGAAGTCGCTTCCCGCCGTGCTGGTGCTGGCGATGAGCGCCGCGATCGTCACCCTGCGCTCGTAGCCCCGGGTCAGTAGACGTGGCCGACTTCGCGATGCCTCACCATCCACTGGTGCCAGGGTCTCCCTTGAAGGGACCAACGAGTTCCGGCGTGACCCAGCCGCCGTAAAACCCGCCCGCCTGCCCCCTGACCCTGACCCCGTCCACGTAGCACGCGATTCGCCCGGGGTAGAACGAGAGATGCGTTCGGATGGCTTCGAACGCCGGCAACGGGTCGTCGTATGACCAGCCCGCCGCAGTCAGCACGGCCGAGGTGACAGACACGGTCCAGTATCGCGCCATG
>JBDTWC010000458.1:0-3558 GCA_040006875.1 Acidobacteriota bacterium
AGCAACGCCCAGATCGACACCATCGTGAAGTGGGTGGACGGCGGCGCTCCGCAGGGCGATCCGACGGACCTGCCCACGCCGATCGCACTGACCACGAGCAACGAGTGGCAGGGCGTGCGTGACGGCTTCGGCGAGCCCGACCTGGTGGTCAAGTCGACCGAGTACACGATGCCGGCCGTGGGCCAGGACGTCTGGTACCGGCCGCAGACCGACATCCCGCTCACCGAACCGCGCTGGGTGAAGATGGTCGAGATTCGTCCGACCAACATGAAGTCGCGCAAGATGGTGCACCACTCGATCGCCTACCTCGTGCTCAACGAGGACCCCGATGCGGTGAACACCGGCACGGCCACCTACGGCCTGAGCCCGGCCAACTCGCGCGCTGACCTGCTGAACCGCCGCCCGCAGCTCATGGAATGGGCGATTGGCAAGGGCTACGACAAGTTCGCCGACGGCACCGGCAAGCTGGTGGTGCCGGGCGAGAAGATCTCGTGGGACCAGCATCTGCACGCGGTCGGCGAAGAGATCACCGGCGGTTCGGAAATCGGCCTGTGGTTCTACCCCAAGGGCCAGGAGCCGAAGAAGCGCAGCTATCTCATCGGCTTCACCGGCCTGCGTGAACGCGAGTTCCTCGACATCCCGCCCAACTCGGTGGCTTACACCGAAGGGTTCACGGTGCTCAAGGAAAACACGATGATCACGAACTTCCAGCCGCACTTCCACCTCCGTGGCAAGGCCATGAAGGTGGAAGCGATCAAGCCCGACGGCGGCCGCGAGATCGTGAGCTACGTCGGCAACTTCAACTTCAACTGGATGACCAACTACATCTACGCCGACGATGCGTCGCCCATTTTTCCGAAGGGCACGATCATCCAGGTGAGCGCGTGGTACGACAACACCACCGCCAACAAGGACAACCCGGATCCCGAGCAGTGGGTAGGCTACGGTGACCGCACCGTGGACGAGATGGCGCACGCCTGGATGAACGTCGTCTACTACACCGACGACGAGTACAAGGCGATCGTCGCGGCCCGCAAGGCCAAGGCCGCGACCACGGTCGAGCGCCAGTAACCTCCTCGTCTCCGGAGCTCCACATGTCTGTCGTCCGCCCGACGTCGCAGCTGGTTTGCGGCGTCGTTCTCCTCGTCATCGGGGGCGTCTGGGTGTCTGCGCAGCAGGCGCCCGTGCTGCCCTACGAACCGCCGAAGCAGTTCGGCGCCAGCATCACCGGCGCTTTCGAGGGCTGGTTCGACAGCGCCGACGGCACCCACAACTTCCTGGTCGGCTACTTCAACCGCAACTTGAAGCAGCCGCAGGACGTGCCCATCGGTCCGAACAACCGGATCGAGCCGGGCGGGCCCGACTGGGGCCAGCCCACGCATTTCGAACCGCACCGCCGCACCGGCGTCTTCGTGGTGCAGGTGCCGAAGTCGTTTGCGCCCGATCAGAAGCTCACCTGGACGCTCACGGTCAACGGCCAGACCACGCAGATTCCGCTGCGCCTGAATCCCAACTACCTGGTGAACCCGTTTGCCGACGTGGCGGTGGGCAACACGCCGCCAGTCGTGAAGCTTGCCGAAGCGGGGCCTGCGGTGCAGGGCCCCGTGGCCGTGCTGGGCAAAGCGCCCACGCTCACCGCCACGGCGGGCACGCCCCTGTCACTCCCGGCGTGGGTAGACGACGACGGCAAGTTCGCCAGCGCCACCATGGCGCCAGTGGCCGACCGCGTGCCGGTGGAACTGCACTGGATCAAGTACCGCGGCCCCGGCGCGGTGAAGTTCGACCTGTCGAGCCCCAAGCTGGTGGTGGCCAAGGGCGGCAAGATGAACGAGCCGTTCAGCGCCATGGGCGCCGTGGTGGCCACGTTCGCGACGCCCGGCGAATACGCGCTCCTACTGCTCGCCACCGACTACTCGGGCGAAGGCGGCAACGGCGAGGTCTGCTGCTGGACCAACGCCTACGTGAAAGTCACGGTCAAGTAGGCTACCGCTGGTAGCCGCGACGCGCTCGCACCTCGAGCCCGCGTCCGTTCACCTTCACGTCGATTGTGTGCCAGCCGCTGCTGTCCACGCCGACCGGCTGATACGACAGCAGATAGCGGCTGCGGTATTCGTTCACGATCCCTACAAACGCCTCGCCGAGTGTTCCGGCTACGCTCGACTGCAGCACGCCGCCGGTGTCCTCGGCAAGACGCGCCAGGAAGTGGCGTCCATAGAGCAGAGGCTCACGTTCGAACCGCTCGGCCAGTTGCGACGTGAGGCCGAAGCCATGCGGCGTCAGCGCCTCGGGCGGCTCGGTGGAGACCACGTGCACGACTGCGTCACCGCGTCGGGCGGCGCGCACCACTGTGAGCGGGTCGAGCCAACTGGCGCTGTCGACGCCCTCGCTGAAGGCCAGCACGAGGATCCGCCCGGGGGTCTGGCGGCGCTGCTCGAGCGCCGCGTAGACCGCGTCGTAGAGCCGCGTCTCGCCGCCCGGCGATGACGCTTGCAGCGCCGGCCCCAACCTACTCAGGTCGGGCGTCGGCGCGAGCCTGAGCCGCACCCGATCCGAGAAGGTGAGCAGGCCGATGCTGTCCTTTGGGCCGAGGGCGGCGGCGGCCGCACGGGCCGCGCCTTTCAATCCGGCCAGGGTTGGCCCCTGCACGCTGGCGCTCGTGTCGAGCACCAGCAGGAGCGTGATCGGCATGGCGTCGAGGCGGACCACATCCACGTGCTGCGCGAGGCCATTGTCGAGCACGGTGAAGTCGGCCGCGGTCAGGCTCGTGACTGGCCGGCCCTCGCGCGTCACGAGCACATCCATGGCGACCGCGCGCACGTCGATGCTCACGGCCGCCCGCTGCGCCGTCGTGACGTGTGGACGGGCCGAGAGCGCGGCGAGCGTCGCCACGGCGGCGCTCACACAGGCGCGTCGGCGGGTCATCGCTGCACCTCTTCGCGCAGGCGCTGGCGCAGCGGCGGCCCCTGTGTCAGCCGGCCCACCAGGTAGTCGATCCAAGGATCCACGACGTTCGGGTCGGTCTCGTCACGGAGCCAGTCGAGGGACTCGGCCGTCGGCCGAGGCACCGCGCCGCCCGCGGCTTGCGCGGAGAGCAGCCCGAGTTGCGCCGTCTGTACCTCGGGCAGGAGTGCGATGGCGGTCGCGAACGACGCGGCCGCGCCGCTGGCGTCGTCGAGCGCGAGCAGCGCCTGGGCGAGGAAGACGTGCGCTAGATACGCGGTTGCGAGATCGAGCGGGGGCAAACGACGCAGCAGATCGTCCAGCCTGCGCCGCGCGTCGCGCGCATCCCCCAGCGCCAGCTGCACGTGCGCCCAACGTAGCGTCACCTCGGCATTCACCGGGTCGGCTCGCCCCGCTCGCTCGAGCCGACCGCGCGCTCGCTCGAGATAGCTCGTCTTCTCGCCCGCGCTCGCCGCCAGCGTGCGCTTGGCGAGCAGCTCCGTTGCAAGGAGCGGGGCCACGGCGGTGCGCTCTTCGAGCCACGCCGCCGCGAGCAGCAGCGCCACGTCCTGACCGTAGCGCGCGCACGCCAGATCGAAGTGCGCGAGGGCCGGCCCG
>JBDTWC010000459.1:0-3558 GCA_040006875.1 Acidobacteriota bacterium
ACTGAACCCCGACCGCGGTCCACGCGTCGGTGACGGCCCGTTCCACGGCCGCATTCGCGGCGTAGAGGTCGCGGGCTGACTGAATCGTGGCCGCGCGTGCCTGCGAGAAGGTGGCGCGCACCGGCAGCATCCGCGTGAAGGCCCGGAAGAAGACCCGTTCGATCTGCTCGCGATTGGCGAAGCCCACGCCGGTGACGGCGCGGCCCGACACGCGGTTGGTGCCGCCTTCGATGGCGAGGTAGTAGGCGTGGTTCGGGATTCCGGAGTTGAAATGGACGCCGCCGTTGTCTTCGCTGCCGGTGTAGCGCACGGAGTAGTGGTCGGGGTTGCCGTAAGCGATGGGAGACTGCATCGACCGGATGCCGGCCACCGAGCCCGGCCGCAACGCCTTGAACGCGTCTTCGCCGATCAGGTAGTCGGCTTGCTGAGGGTTGCTGCCCCGCGCCTGGAAGAAGGCCTCGGTGGCCACCCCGACCATGTCGGAGAACGCCTCGTTGAGCGCGCCCGACTCGTTGCGGTACTCGAGCCCGGAGGTGTAGTCGGTGACGCCGTGGGTGAGTTCGTGCGCCACGATGTCGAGGGCACCGGCGAGCGGGCCGACCGATTGTCCCGACGAGGTGAGGAAAAAATTGCTGGGCATGCCGTTGCCGAAGATCATCATGCCTTTGCCGCCAGGGCCGGCTGGCGGTCCGATCCAGAAGGCGTTCACGCACAACTCGCCGAACTCGCCCTGAGGCAGCGGGCCGACGCACTGCTGCGGCGAGTAGACGTTGACCGTGCCGATCATCGGGGCGTCGCCGTTGTCGAGGCCGCGCACGCCGATCCGCTTGAAGATGTAGTCGTAGGTCCAGCCCAGATAGGTGTGGGCATCGACGGCCACCGGGTCGTTCCAGACATTGTCGGTATCGGAGGCGAGGTCGGACTGGAACAGCGAGTCGCCGTCGGCTAGCTGGTCGAGGCGGAGCCGGTTCGAGCGCAGATCGATGGTCCACAACAAGGGCGGACGCAGCATGTCTTCGGCGAAGTAGGTGGCGCCGACCAGACGGGCCGCCATCTTCTTGCGGTCGCCCAGCACCCCGAGGCCCTCGCCGACCACGCCCTGATCCTTGGCGAGCGGCAGCGACAGCAGCTCGCCGCCGGTGACCGCGTCGAGATAGAGCGTGCGCAGGTCGAACCCGGCGCGCCGCACGTTCACTTCGTAGACCAGCGTGGTGGCGCCGCCGTCCGTGCCCAGGAACGCCAACGCCGGCTCGGTGATGAGCGTCACGCCCGCGGCGCGCAGCCGGCCTCCGAGAGCCTCGGCCGTGAGGCCCGGCTTGACGCTGGTGACCGTGGTGCCGTACACCTGCCCGAGCACCGACGTCACCACGCCGTTGGCCGTCTGCCGCACGACCGACCCGCCCACGACCTTCAGTCCCAGGTGGTACTGCTGCAGCCGTTCGTGGCGGTGGCCCGGTGCGATCGGGTCGTCGATGGTGGCGGCCACGCGCATGGCGCCGTCGCGCTCCATTCGTCGAACCTCATCGACCACCTGGCGGAGCTCACTGGACGAGGCCTCGGTCGCGCGCAGCGTGCGGACGCTGGCGGCGGATTGGGCTTGGGGCGCTGGTAGAGATTGAGAGTACCAGACGACCACAACGGCTACGAGCGCGAGAAACCACTGATGACTTGACGCTTTGGACACGCAATCTCCTCCGGACAAGCTGTTGGACGGCCCAATCCGCAGTTTTTGGGCGGCACACCGCTACGCCCGCTGCAGCGTGAACACCGTCACTTCGGGCCGCACGTTGAATCGCACCTGGAACAGGTGCCCCACGCCGCGGTTGATGTAGAGCGTGCGGCCTTCAGGCAGCTCGAACACGCCGGCCGTGTAACGCTTGTTCTGCACCGGCACGATCGGCGGCGGCAGGAACGGCGGCTTCACCTGGCCGCCGTGCGTGTGCCCCGACAGGATCCAGCCGCGGAAGCTGCCCCATCCCGGCAGGTCGACGGTGTCGGGGTTGTGGCTGAGCGCCACCGCCGCGCCCGTGGGGTCGAACGACGCCAGGGCGGCTGCGGCGTCGAACTGCTTGCCCCACAGGTCGTCGAGGCCGACGATCTGCAGGCCTTCGAGATCGAACACCTGATTGCGCAGCATCCGGATGCCGTGCGCGGCGAAGATGGCCGCGAACCGGGCGGCGATGTCGGGATGCGCCCAGCCGGCACCGTATTCGTGATTGCCGGGGATGCCCACGGTGGCGAGCCGTCCGTGCGGCGCCGCCGAGTAGATCCGTTCGGCGTGATCGTAGGTGCCGTCGACTTCCACGCTGACCAGATCGCCGGTGTAGGCCACGATGTCGGGCGTCAGCGCCGCCACGCGGCCGAACACGTCGATGAGGTAGTCGTCGGACACACGCGGGCCGACGTGCAGATCCGAGAGCTGCACCAGCGTGCGCCCGATGAGCGCCGCCGGCAGGTTCCGGACCGGCAGGTCGAGGCGCACGATCTCGAGCCAGTGCGGCTCCCACTGCCAGGCATAGAGCCCCACGCCGACGCCGGCCGCCGCGGCCTGCTGCAGGAGTCGACGTCGGGTGAGCAGGGCCATGGCTCAGTCGAGCCGCTTGCGGAAGGACACCGCGAACCGCTCCCAGCCGGCGCGTTCGTAGAACCGGTGTGTGTCGTGACGCGTGAGCCCCGATTCAAGCTCCATGCTCGTGACCTGCCGGGTCCGGGCCTGGTGTTCGAGCCAGTGCAGCATCGCCGCGCCGACGCCGCGCGATCGCTGCGTGGCATCGGTCACCAGGTCGTCGAGGTAGAAGCGGCGCGGGCTGCGCGTGGTGGCGATGATGCGGAAGAGCGCCACGCCGACCACGGCCGCGGCGCGCGTGGCCACCATGAACTCGCCGCCGCCGGCGAGAATCGTGGCCGCAAAGGGCACAAACGGCGTCGGCAGGTCGGGCCGCAACTGTCGCAGCACCGCCTCGCCGCGCGCCAGCCACGGGTCGTCGGCCGTGGTGATGTGGCGCAGGACCAGGGTGTCGGGGCCAGGATCGGCCACGATCTAGGTCTCCCGCACGCCGCGGCCGCGGAACCAGAAGATCATCGCGGCGACGATCAGCAGGCCGCCGTTGATCGCAATCGCGGTCGGCACCGACAGCGCGGTCGCCACGTTGCCGCTCACGAAGTTGCCGAGCGGCGAGGCGCCGCGGAACGCCACCATGTAGATGCTCATCACGCGGCCGCGCATTTCGTTCGGCGCGATGAGCTGCACGAGCGAGGTGGTCATCGAGAAGGTCGAGACGAGCAGCGCGCCGCCGATGAAGAGCAGCCCCTGGGTCAGCCACAGCTGGCGCGAGAAGGCGAAGGCGACCATCACGGCGCCGAAGGCGAAGATGCCACCGAGCAGGGCCCGGCCCATGGCCCGCGACTTGCCCAGCCACGCCACGGTCATGGCCCCGAGCACCGCGCCCGCGCCCGAGAAGGCCATCAACTGGGTGTAGAGGCCGACGTCCTGCTTGAAGACGTCCTTGACGATGATCGGCAGGAAGGTGAGCAGCGGCAGGCCGAGGAACGCGGCCA
>JBDTWC010000460.1:0-3514 GCA_040006875.1 Acidobacteriota bacterium
GCCGACCAGACGGCCCGCTCCAAGCCGTCGCCCGACCCGTATCTCGAGGCCTTCGCGCGCCAGCAGGGCGCCGCCGGCCGCACCCTCAGCGTGCGGCATACGGTGGCCATCGAAGACTCGCGCTGGGGGCTCGAATCGGCCCGCGCCGCCGGACTGCGCACCGTGGCCGTGACCAACACCTATCCGGCCGCGGCCGTGGCCGACTACGCGGAGCTGGTGGTGCCCGATTTGGGCACGCTCGCGCTCGCGACCCTCGACCGTCTGTGCGAGCAACCCTGATGACGCCGCTCGCCGACACGCTCACGCGGCTGCTGGCCGACGCCGAGGTCCGGAGCGGGCACGACGTGGCCATGGGCGCGCTGGCCATCGCCGCGGTCGAGTATCCGCGTCTCGATCCGCAGGCCTACCTGGCCCGGCTCGATGCGATCGGCGAGCAGGCGCTCGACTGCGTGGCCCGGGCCGCCGGCGCGGATGGGCCGGTGCACGCTCGCGTCGAGGCGGTGAACCAGTGCCTCTACGGCGAGCTCGGCTTTCGCGGCAATCGCGACCGCTACGCCGATGTCCGCAACAGCTGCCTGAACCAGGTAATCGATCGCCGTACCGGCATTCCGATCACGATGTCACTGGTCTACATGGCGACGGCGCGGCGGGCCGGGTTGCGCGCCGAGGGCATCAACTTCCCGGGCCACTTCCTGGCGCGGGTGTGGGATGGCGCCACGGGTAGCGCGGCTGACGGACTGGTGGTCGATCCGTTCGACGGCGGCGCCGTGCTCACCGAACAGGACTGCCGGGCACTGCTTGCCCGCCAGGACGACGGCGAACTGACGTTCCGGCCGGCGCTGCTGGTCCGGGCCTCGCGCCGCCAGATGTTCGTGCGCATGCTCGCCAACCTGAAGCGGCTCTACGTTCAGAACCGCTCGTTCGCACACGCCCGCACCGTGACCGACGCGCTCCTCGCCCTGACCCCCTCGTCGCTGCAGGAACTGCGCGACCGCGGCCTGCTCTCCTACCACCTGCACGACTTCGCGCCGGCTCTACGCGATCTCGAGGACTACCTGAAGCTGGTCGCCCTGACCGACCGCGGCGACGATCCGCGCGACGAAACCACCCAGGTCTGGGACCACGTCAAGGCCCTGCGCCAGCGTCTGGCCTCACTCAACTGACGGCCGTCGCGGTCCGGGTTCCGCCCGGCGATCGACCTGGGCTACACTTCGCTCATGGACGATCTCACGCTGCTGTGGATTCCGGCTGGCCTGCTCTTCATCGTCGGCGCGATCATGCTCATGTTCTACGTCATGTTCCAGCTGACTTAGGCGCTCCCCGCGCCCGGGCGCACCGCCGGAATGCGCGCCGCGCGGAGGGCAGCTTGCCCGTCCGGTCATCGAGGTGACGGCACGGCCTGCTTGGGCGCCACCGACACGGCGTGGCTGAGGCGCACCGCCGGCCGTTCGATCAGCACGTAGAAGAACCAGGCCGCAACGATCGCCACCGCCGTGCCGAAGACGGCGGCCACGACCGTGGGCACGAAGCGCTCGGCCACGCGCAAGGCCAGCCAGCCGAACAAGGCGTGAGGGAGGTAAAGGCTGTAGCTGATGCGGCCGAGGAACTGCCACACTCCCCCCGACAAGAGATTGGGATAGCCCAGCCGCAGCGCCTGCGAGATGACGGCGGCGGTCAGCGACGAGGTGATCGCGTAGCCGTCGCTCGTGGCCAATCCGAACGTGAACACGGCGGCGATTGCAACGTAGACGAAGGCCCCGCGCAACTCCTGCTTGTAGTGCTCGTAGACCAGGGCGCCAAGTGCGAAGCAGAACCAGAAGCGGCCCATGAACGGCGCCGGCGTGAGCGCGTAGAAGCGATCCGCCACCGACAGCACCAGCGTGACCAGCAGGACGCCGTGACGCCGGATGCCGCTCGCCTGCACGGCCCAGAGCAGCAGCACGAGCGAGAGGTAGAACTGCACCTCGTAGCAGAGCGTCCAGAACACCGGCAGGATCGGTTTGTAGCCCAGGGCATCCTGCAGGTAGAACATGTGCGCCAGCACCTGAGGCGCGGTCACACCCTCGAACTTCACCGTCCCGGACGCTGCGTAGCCGATGCCGATGACCGCCGCCATGGTGGCCCAGTAGGGCGGATCGAGCCGGAGCGCGCGGCGCAGGGCGAAGCGGCCCAAGAAGCGGGCGTCGATCTGCGCCGTGCCCACGCTCATCGTGACCACGAAGCCGGAAAGCACGAAGAACACGGCCACGCCCAGGTTACCGAGTTCGAGCACCGGCCACTTGAGGCGCGAGTTGTAGTGCACCATGACCACGGCCAGCGAGGCCAGGCCGCGGAGGGCGTCGACCAACTGGATGCGCGGGCTGGCGGGGCGAACGGTCGACACGCGAACCATTATTCATCGCCCTCGCGGCGACGCGGCGGCCGCGAGCGTGCGGGGCGCTCCGAACCCTGCGGCACTGCGCATTTCCGACCAACCGGCGGCCGCCTCGCGGCCGCCTTGCGGTCACGCCGCCGACTGGGCGTGGCGGCACTCAAGCGCCAGCGGACATACTGCGCAGTGCGGCGCCGTCTCGACGCAACCGTGCGTGGCGTGATGCGCGAGCACGACCACGGCGGCGCAGATCCGCTCGCGATCGCCAGCGCAGTCGGCAAGCAGCCGACGGCGCGCCTCGCGCCTCAGCCGCGGCTTCGGCCCGGCCGCGAAGCCGTGCAGCCGCGTCAGCACCCGCGCCACCCCGTCGTCGACCGGCGCGATCGCGTGGCCGCCGGTAAAGAGCAGGGCCCGAGCTCGCGCCGGCGCAGATAGGTGTGGCACGTCGTGGATGGCGCGCACCGCGCCACTCAGTGGACCACTCACGAGCGCGGCCAGGTCGCGGTGGCGGCGGAAGTGGCCGCTGCCGTTCTTGAGCGCCTCGACTCGCGCCTCGACCGGCGCCACGGCGCTCAGCGCGGCCTCGAGGTCCGCTTTCGAGGCGCGAAAGATCGCGTCGGGCGTGAGGGCCGGCAGGCGCTTCAGGGCCTGCCAGGCCAGGTCGCGCCGGGCCGGCAGCGTGCGCGCCGACACCACGTCCCACACGAAGAACGCGAACAGCTCTCGCGGAGGTGGCGCGAGGGGCCCGTAGAACGGACGCAGCGCCGCGAGCACGGCCCGCATCTCAACGCAGACGGCCGATTTCCTCGTAGAGCGCAGCCGAGGCGATCACCCCGTTGTGGAAGTTGCCGAGGTCGATTTTCTCGTCGGGCGCGTGGGCATTCTCGTCGGGCAGGCCGACGCCGAAGAGCACGCACGGCAGACCGAGTTCCTCCTGGAACGTGGCCACGACCGGAATCGAGCCGCCTTCGCGGTTGAACACCGGCCGCTTGCCGAAGCCGCGTTCGATGGCGCGGCCGGCCGCCTGCACGTAGTGGTTGTCGAACCCGGTCATCCACGGCTTGCCGCCGTGCATCCGGATGAGCGAGTAGCTGACCGCCTTGGTCATGACCTTCTTCAGGTAGTCCTCGAACAGGTCGCCGA
>JBDTWC010000461.1:0-3514 GCA_040006875.1 Acidobacteriota bacterium
CGGTGACACGGTGGAACTGCGCTACGACCAGATCCTCGCCGCGGTGGTCACTGGCGAGGTCGACGCCGGGCTCATCATCCACGAGAGCCGCTTCACCTACGCCGATCACGGCCTCGTGAAGGTGGCCGATCTCGGCGACTGGTGGGAGGCGGAAACCGCGCTGCCGGTGCCGCTGGCCGGGATCTGCGCGCGCGCCGATCTCGACCCGGCGCTGGCGGTAGCCGCGGAGGCCGCCATCCGCGCCTCGGTGGCCTACGCGTTCGCCCACCCCGAGGCCAGTCGCGCTTACGTGCGCGCTCACGCGCAGGAACTGTCGGACGCGGTCTGCGACGCGCACATCAAGCTCTACGTCAACGACCTCAGTCTCGACCTTGGCGAGGCCGGCCTGCGTGCGGTGCAGCGCCTGGCCGGCACGACGCTGGCGTGACGCGCGGCACCGAAATGTGTTCGCGCCCGGGTCGAGCTCGCGCCCCAGGCTCCAGTGGTTGACATGTTCTCCCCCAGGGCAACTTGCCGTGAAGCAGGGCGTCGGTGTGGCCGCCTCGGCGCGCGCAACAACCTGGCGCTGTGCTCGAACACGTGGCGCGGATCTACGCGCCGGCCGGCGCCGTCCCGCAGGCCGATTCGCCGCGCCCGCATCGGCACCCTCTGGCGGTCCGCCGCGCCCCGCCCGCGTGATATCGTTCCTGCGTCCGACGCGGCCGCTCTGTGCGCCCGCCGTTCGAAGGAGAGCTACACATCATGCAAGTAAGTTTTCGTCTCACGGCCGCCTCGGCCGCACTCGCGCTGCTCGTGACCGGGTCGGTCTGGTCGATCTCGGTGGACGCTCAGTCGCGCGGCGCGGCTCCGACTTTCAAAATCGACCCCACCTGGCCGCAGGAGTTCCCCAACCACTGGGTGATGGGCGCGGTCACCGGCGTGTTTGTCGATGCGAAGGATCACGTGTGGGTCACGAACCTGCCCGAGACGCTGACCGAAGAAGAACTCTACGAGACGCAGACGCCGCCCATGGGCACGTGCTGCAAGCCGGCGCCGCCGGTGATCGAGATCGATCAGAACGGCAAGGTCGTGCAGGGCTGGGGCCAGGGCACGATGGAAGACACCTCGAACTGGCCGCGCAACCCGCACGGCATCTTCGTCGACCACAACGACTTCGTGTGGATCGGCACCTACATGCACCACCGCGTGCAGAAGTTCACGCGCGACGGCAAGCTGGTCATGACCATCGGCGAGTACGACAAGACCGCCGGCAGCAACGACACCAAGCTGCTCGGCGGCCCGTCGGGCATCTGGGTCGACCCCAAGACCAACGAGGTCTTCATCTCCGACGGCTACCGCAACCGTCGCGTGATCGTGTTCGACGGCGCCACCGGCGCCTACAAGCGCCACTGGGGTGCCTACGGCAACAAGCCTGACGACACCGAGAAGTTCGATCCCAAGACCATGACGGCCGGGGCGCTGCCCAAGCAGTTCTCGACCCCGCACGGCATCACCGGATCGAGCGACGGCAAGATCTACGTGGCCGACCGCCGCGGCAACCGCGTGCAGGTGTTCGACCAGTCGGGCAAGTTCCTGGCCGAGAAGGTGATCGCGCCGGCGACGCTGTCGTCGGGCTCGTCGTTTGTGCCGGTGCTGTCGAGGGACGCCCAGCAGCAATACCTCTACCTGGCCGACGGCACCAACCACAAGGTGTGGATCCTGCGCCGCACCGACCTGGAAGTGATCGGCGAGTTCGGCCGCGGCGGCCGTCAGCTCGGTCAGTTCCTGCGTCCTCACGGCATGAGCATCGACTCGAAGGGCAACCTCTACGTCGGCGAGGCCTCGACCGGCCGCCGCGTGCAGCGCTTCAACGTCACGCCCGCGGGCAAGTAGTCAGAATCGGAGCATCCTGATGGATCGACGCGCGCTGCTGCTGAGCCTGCTGACCGGACCCGCGTTGCTCGGCGACATGAGTGAGTCTGCGGCCCAGGGCGGCGCGCCCGATCCGTCGGTCTACATCCCGAAGGCGCACCTGGTCGAGGATCGCGCCTTCCTGCACGCCTTCATGGACGAGTTCAGCTTCGTCGACCTCGTCACCACCACGCCGACCCTGCGCATCACCCACATCCCATCGGTGCTCGATCGCGCCAGCGGCCAGTTCGGCACCCTCTTCGGCCACATCTCGGCCCAGAACGACCAGAAGAAGGCCGTCACGGGCGGCGAGCGTGCCGTGGTCGTGTTCCGCGGCCCGCACGGCTATGTGTCGCCGGGGTGGCTGGCTACACCGGCCGGCAAGAACGGCGTGCCGACCTGGAACTTCGCCGTCGTGCACGCCACCGGACGGATGGTGCCGATCGACGAGCCGGCGCGGAAGCACGCCCTGCTCGCCGCGCTGATCAAGAAGTACGAAGCCCGGATTGGCGGCACCGACTACGACTTCGCGAAGCTGCCGATGGACGAGGTGCTGACCCGCATGAAGGGCATCCGGCCGCTCTCGCTCGAGATCGAGGCGCTCGAAGGGAAGTTCAAGCTGTTCCAGGAACGTCCCGCGCCGGATCGCCAGGCGATGCTGCCCAAGCTCGAGGCCTACAAGGAACGTTCGCTCCACGACTTCACCCAGTACTTCTACACGACGGCGCCGAAGTAGCTCCACGCGCCGCCCCGTTCCGGAGGCCGTCATGTCCGTTCGTGTTCCCGCCGCGATCTTGCTCGCTCTCACCACGGCCTCGCTGGCCGCGCAGCAGCGGGCGCCGCAGAACGAGTCGATCCGGCAAGAGGAACTGCGCGCCGACCTCTTCTATCTGGCCGGCGACGCGATGCGCGGACGCCTCACCGACACGGTCGAGAACCTGGCCACCGCCGACTACATCCGTTCGCGCTTCGAGCGCGTCGGCCTGAAGCCGGCCGGGCCCAACGACTCCTACTTCCAGAACTACACGCTCATGACCGCCACGCTCGGCGACGGCAACGCGCTCGAGGTGAGCGGCGCCGACGGCGGCACGCGCCGGTTCGATCACGGCCAGGAGTTCTATCCGCAGCGTTTCAGCGCCAGCGGCCGCGCGGCCGGCGCGGTCGTCTTCGCCGGCTTCGGCATCACCGCCGCGAAGTGGCACTACGACGACTACGGCGGCGACCTGAAGGGAAAAATCGCGCTGGTCCTGGACCACGAACCGGGCGAACGCGATCCGAAGAGCGCGCTCGAGGGCGTGGTCACGGCCGAAGCCGCCGCGCCGTGGCGCAAGGCGCTGGCCGCGCAGGAGAAGGGCGCCGTGGCGGTGCTGTTTGTCAGCGACGTGCACAACCACCCCGGGCCCGTGAACTTCGAACAGACGACGCGCACGGTGTGGCCGGCGCAGCCGCCCCACCTCAAGGCCTACATGCTCAGCACCTGGTCGGATCGCATCCGCATTCCGGCGGCGCAGATCTCACCGGCCCTGGCGGCCACGCTCGTGGCCGGCACCGGCAAGTCGCTGGCCGAACTGGCCGCGGCGGCCGAGACCACGCGCGGCATGACGCCGGTGCCGCTGCCCGGCGC
>JBDTWC010000462.1:0-3497 GCA_040006875.1 Acidobacteriota bacterium
CGATGCCCTTCTCGGCCAGCTTCTCCGCGAAGTCGCGGAAGCTGCTCACGCCGTAGTCGCGTTCCGAGAACGACGAGTCGAGCTGCAGCAGCGTGCTCTTCAGCAGGCCGAGCTGCGGCGTGACCTCGCGATCGGCGAGCACCTTCAGCGCGCGGCGCACCAGCGGCACGATCGCGTCGATGTTCATGGCCTGGCCGACGCCGACCGGCACGCCGGCCGCGGCCGGACGCGAGCGGTCGCCGCTGCTGCGGTGGCTGCTGCCACTGCTGCTGCCGCCCCGGCCGACCACGTTCTCGTAGGCGATGAACTCGGTGCAGTTCTTCTGCATCACCTGGCTGGTGAACTGGCGTCCGCCCACGACGAACACCTTCTTGTCGTACTGCTTCAGCTTTTCCACCAGCGTGATGAAGTCGCTGTCGCCGCCCACGATCACGAAGGCGTTGATGTGGTCGTGGGTGAAGGCCATCTCGAGCGCGTCGAGGGCCAGGTTGATGTCGGCGCCGTTCTTGTCCCCGCCGGGGGTCATGACGCGCTGCACCAGCCGGACCGCGTGGTTCGACATGGCGCGGCCGTAGTCGCCCGAGCGCTTCCAGTCGCCGAAGGCCACCTTGGTGATGACCTCGCCGCGTTCCTTGATGGCTTCGAGCACGGCCCCGATGTCGAAGTTGAGGCCGAGCGTGTTCTTCACGCCGATCTCGACGTTGTCGAAGTCGATGAATACGGCAATCTTGAGTCGTTCGTCGGACATGAGTCGTTCCTTTGGTTTGCGTTCCTCAGAAGGCAAAGTAGATGAAGTCGAGCGACGTCGTGCTTCGGAGCACGAGCGTCAGAGAAGCGAGCACGCCCACGCCTGCGGCTTGCACACCAGCCAGGCGCAGACCCGTCATGTGGGATTCGATCCACGTCACCAGGGACACCTGCCGCTCGCGAGCCAGGGCCCAGAAGTCGTGGAGGAAGAGCGGCAGCGACCAGGTCGCTGCCAGCATGAAGAAGTGCAGGCCGATAGCGGCCTCGCCCTGCATCGTCGTCGCCGGCGACAGGCGCAGAAAGTGCCCGAGGAACTCGCCGTTGGTCTCCCGGAAGAAAAGCCAGCCGGCCATCATCGCCGTCCACGTGAGTGCGATCTGCACGAGCGCCAGCGGACCGGGCCACAGCTCGGGCAGCTTCAACGCCTGGCCAACGGTGCGCGACGCCCACACCAGCACGCCGTGGTAGAAGCCCCAGATCACGTAGTTCCAGCTGGCGCCGTGCCAGAAGCCCGAGACCAGGAAGGTGGTGATGAGCGTGCACGCGGCCACGAACCGCCCGCCGCGGTTCCCGCCGAGCGGGATGTAGACGTAGTCGCGGAACCACGTCGAGAGTGAGATGTGCCAGCGCCGCCAGAAGTCGCTCGGGCTGTGCGCGATGTAGGGATGGTTGAAGTTGACGACCAGCTCGAAGCCGAACCAGCGGGCCACGCCGCGGGCGATGTCGGAGTAGGCGGAGAAGTCGGCGTAGATCTGCATGCCGAAAGCGAACACGCCGGCCCACAATACCTCGAAAGCCGGGTCTTGTTGCGAGAACACGCGGTTGGCGATGACGCCGACGTTGTCGGCGATGACCAGCTTCTTGAACAGGCCCCAGGCGACGAGCACCACGCCGTGCCTGGCCCGAGTGGCGTCCCACACGCGCGGGTTCTCGACCTGCACGAGCAGGTTCTTCGCGCGCATGATCGGCCCGGCCACGAGGTGCGGAAAGAAGGCCACAAACAGCGCGAAGTCGATCGGATTGCGGCGCGCGCGCATCTCGCCCTTGTAGACGTCGACGGTGTAGCTGAGCGCCTGGAAGGTGTAGAACGAGATGCCGGCCGGCAAGGCCAGTTCGAGCAGTGGCGGGGCCACGGTGAGGCCCATGGCGGCGAGCACGTCGCGCACGTTCTCGATGAAGAAGTTGAAGTACTTGAAGGCGCCGAGCATGCCGAGGTTCACGGCCAGGCTGGCGCCGAGGTAGCGGCGCCGGCGCGCCGGATCGTCTTCCATGCGCTGGCCGGCCCAGTAGTCCACGGTGGTCGAGACCAGCATGATGAGCACGAACCAGGGATGAATCCAGCCATAGAACACGTAGCTGGCGCCGAGCAGCAACAGGTTCTGTCCACGATGCGCCAGCCGCCAGTAAATCGTCACGACGATCACGAAGAACGCGGCGAAGTCGAGGCTGTGGAAGATCACCGGAACAGCGGCTCCAGCCGGGTGTGGAAGATCTGCGTATAGCGGCGTCGGTCACGCACGTGATCGCCGTCGGCGTAGATCGACTCGGGCTGTTCGGGGTCACCCCAGTCGTCGTGAAAGAGCGCGCCGCTGGCAGCAAGATAGGTCTTCAGATCGGCGACGTAGCGGCGCAGGTTGGGCGATTGCGACGGCGGCGTCGTGCCGTTGGGGCGGCGCTGCACGCGCACAAAGCAGACCTGCAGGCCGTTGCTCCTGGCCAGCTCGACGATCTGCGGCAACACCGACGTGGGCAAGTCACGCGCGAAGTCGGCCGACTCGTTCGGGCCGGCAAGATCGGCCGCGACGTCAGGACGCAGGTTGGCCAGATCGAAGCGTTCGTTGAGCGCGCGATCGAAGCGCACGCGGTCGCTGGGATCGGGGAAGCGCCAGTTCACGAACCAGCGGCGGATGCCGGGCTCGGCCCAGCCGGCCGCGACATCGGTTTCGTAAGCGCGCACCGCGGCCGTATGCACCGCCGACCACACGCCGCGCTTGCGCGCCGCCACCATCGCGTTCAGCTCCGGCTCCCGCTCGTGGGCCACGCCGTCGAGGGCGTTGCCGTAGAGGCTTTCGAGCCGGAAGAGCGTGTCGGTGAGGTTGGTGTCGCGGAAGAAGATGAAGATCACGCGCGGCTTGAAGCCCGAGGCCACGAGCTGGTTCTTGAAGGCGAGATACCACCAGCCGGGGCCAGTCGCGGCGTTGTAGAGGAACGAGACGATCTCGTCGTGCGTCGATGACAACTGGCCGAGCAGGATCGGATCGATGCGCGTGCCGAGCATCGAGTCACCGATGAACACCCACGCCGGCTGGCCGTGGCGGAGGTTGTCGATCGGACCGGGATCGAACGGGTGATGCTCGCGGTTCAACTCGAGCGCCGGCAGATAGCCGAGACCGGGCGGCGGGCCGACGACCGCGCGATTGAAGGCGCGAATCGACAACGGCATCACGAACGCCGCGGCCACCACCAGGACGAGCAGCCACGACGCGCGACGTGAGGCGCGCGCGGAGTTTCCGCGGAACACGGCCGAAGATGAAGACGACACTCGGATTGAATCGTTGAGCGCACCGTGCACGCGGTCCCGTGCGTGGTGCCCGCTCGTTCGCACGGCCAGTGCGCGGTGACGACCGAAGGTCCGCGCGGCCTGGACGCAAGCCACCGGTCAGGCGGCTGCTGGTGAACACCCGGTGCAACGAACTGCCCCGACGTGCCCCTGTGCGTAAAGCTCCGCGCCAGTATAGCAGGGTTCAACC
>JBDTWC010000463.1:0-3497 GCA_040006875.1 Acidobacteriota bacterium
CGATCGCGTTCGAACGCCACCTGATTGGTGCCCGGCGCCACAACAGGGAAGTCGCCGTCGCCGAGCAGCACCGGCGTGCCGCCGGCGGCCGTCACCGACCATACCTGCACTTTGGGCTGCGCGGCATCGCTGGCCGGATTCGGCGCCAGGTTGCCTTCCGCCGGCCAGTTCGAGCTGTGGTCGCCGCCGCGCACGTAGACGATGGTTGCGCCGTCGCTCGAGAAGGCGAGGCTCGTGAGCTGCTGGCCGTCATCGCGCGAGTACGAAGTGACGCGCCGGGCCGCGAAGCCGGGCGCGGCGGCCACGTAGATGTTGCGCTGGCCTCGTTCGCTGAACGTCCAGGCCACGGCGTTGCCACTCGGCGCCGCCACCAGTCCATCCGGGAACGGATAGCTGAGGATGTCGTCGAGGGTGAACGGCGCAGGCGCCTGCGCGGCCGGCGGAGGCGTGCTGGCGGCCGCGAGCGCTACCAAGCCGAGGACCAGGAGGAACAGGGCGCGACGCGACGGCAGCGGCATAGGCATTGGGGTTTACCAGAAGATCTTGCGCCAGCCGGTCTGGTTGGGACGGCGCATCGTCCAGTAGATGAAGAGACCCGATCCGGTCAGTATGAACAACGCTAGGCCCCAGCCCATGGCAAACACCAGGCCGCCGTCGCCGAACCACTCGCCGCTGTGCACACGGTTCAGCAGCGGCTTGTCGGCGTAGGCCTCGTTGCGCAACAGCGCGCCCGAGCGCAGGTCGAAGACCAGCTTCCGGTCTTCGCCGCCCGTGGGCTTGCCGGTGAACACCGCCACGGTGGGCTGTTCGCCCTTGAACTGCAGCTCAATCTTGTCGATGGGAGCGGCCTGAGCAACCGCCCGCGCCGAGGCCAGGACCTTCGCGAGCGAGTCCTGGATGACCGCGTCTGGCGACGCCGTGGTGACCGGGCTGACCAGGTCGCGCGTGGCCTCGCGCAGAGCCTCGTCCTCGCCGAAGAACTCGGTGCCGGCCAGCAGCATCCCGGTGACCGACGCGAACAGGAGGAAGAGGGCGGCCGGAAAGCCGATCCAACGATGCCAACGGCGCCAAAATGCGGTGTTCATTCGCTGATCTCGCCGCTCAGTCTACAGCGTCTCGCCGCCGTCCCTTTGATACGATGGCCGTCACGTCATCCGATGCTGAGCAAGCGTAAGTGGTGCAGTCGCCTGGACACACCCACGACGGCATCATGCTGATGCCGGAGCTGGACGCGCTGCTCGCGTCGCCGCCGGCGTCCGGGTAACGACGTCGCTAGCCGGTCCACGGGCATGACGAAATCACTGACACTCCTGATGGTCGCCGGCGTCGCGGCCGTGGTGTCGGCCACCGCGCCCATGGTCTCGACCACGGCGCCCGTCGACGACGCCTTCGCCCGGTTCTGGGCCTCGCCGACCACCGTCGACGCCTCGGTGGCGGCGGCCGGCGTGGTGCGCTCGGGGGTGTCGTTTGACGAGGCCCGCCGCCGTCTGGCTCAGGGTCGCCCCTACCCTGGCGACGTGAAGCGCGGCGTCGTCAAGGCGTCGCGCCAGGACTTCGACGACCAGTTCCCCTACACGCTCGACGTGCCCGCCTCGTACGATCCGGCCACGAAGTATCAGGTGCGCGTGCAGCTGCACGGCGGCGTGGGTCGTCCGGATGCGGGCGCGCGCGGCGACGGCTCGATCGGCTCGCTACGCGGGGCCGAGCAGATCTACGTGCTGCCGCAAGCCTGGGCCGGGGCGCCGTGGTGGGGCGCGCCGCAGCTCGCCAACGTGGCTGCGATCCTCGATCACGTCAAACGCACTTACAACGTGGACGAGAATCGCGTCGTGCTCTCGGGCGTGTCCGACGGCGGCACTGGCACCTACTTCATGGCCATGCGCGACACCACGCCCTTTGCCGGGTTCCTGCCGCTCAACGGCTTCATCCTGGTGCTCAACAACCGCAGCTTGCGTCTCGACGGCGCGCTCTACCCGCACAACCTCACCAACAAGCCGTTCTTCGTGGTCAACGGCGGCGAGGATCCGCTCTATCCGGCCGCCGAGGTGACGCCGCTCATGACGTCGTTTGCCGCAAACGGCCTCGACGTCGTCTACCGGCCGCAGGCCCAGGCTGCCCACAACACGTCGTGGTGGCCCGACCTGAAGAACGAGATCGAGGCCTGGGTCAGCGCGCATCCGCGCCAGCCGCATCCCGCGCATCTGTCCTGGCAGACCGACGACGCCGGCGCCAGCAATCGCGCCCACTGGCTGGTCATCGACCGGCTCCGGCCCACGCTGCCGGCCGCCGACCTGCCCGACATCAACCTGGTGACGAGCGGCGAGGAGGCGAACTTCGGCGTGCGTTCGTCGGGCATGCGGGTCGCGGCGGTGCTGCCCGGATCGAATGCCGCCGCTTTTGGCCTCCTGCCCGGCGACCTCGTGACCAGCATCAACGACCGCGCGCTGCCGGCTGCTCTCGAGCTCACCGAGTTTCTCGGCATCTACGAGCCCGGCCTGCCGCTGCACTTCGTGGTCACGCGCGGGTCGGCCACGGTGCACGTGCGGGGCACTTACCAGCCGACGGTGCGTCAACGCGTGGCGCCTCTCTTCGCCGCGGGCCCACCCGGCGGCCGCGTCGACGTCGCCCGTCAGGGCAACACCGTGCGCGCCGTCACTCGGGGCGTCGCCGGGTTCACGCTGCTGCTCTCGCCCGATGTCTTCGACTTCGCGGCGCCGATCACCGTCGTGGCCGATGGCGCCACCGTCTTCTCGCGCCAGGTCGCGCCGAGCGTCGCGACGCTGCTGAAGTGGGCCGCGCGCGACAACGACCGCACCATGCTCTACGGCGCCGAGTTGCCCATCTCCGTGCCGCCCGCGCCGGCTCCTCAGCGCGGCCGCTGACGATGCTGGGCTCGCCGCCTCGCCGACCTGCTCGGGCCTGGCCGTTCCACGTGGCCTTCTGGGCCGTGGCCGTGCTCACCACCTTTACGGCAGGCGGTCTCGTGGCGCCCGAGCACGGGCTGCGCGGCACCTACTTCACGAGCACGGAATGGAATGGGCCGGTGCGCCTCGAGCGCGTCGACCGGCAGCTCTCGCCCGAGTTGCTGGTCGAGCCGCCGCTCGGCGCGTGGCAGGCCTATTCGATCGACTGGACCGGCGTCATCCGCGTGCCCGCCGCGGCGACCTACACCTTTGCCACCATCTCCGACGACGGCTCCGAAGTCGAAGTCGACGGCCAGCCGGTGGTCGACAACCGCGGCTTCCACGAGGCCAGAAAGGCGACGGGCACGATCGCACTGGCGGCTGGCTACCACGACCTGCGCGTGCGCTATCAGCAGCTCGGCGGCCGCTTCGTGCTGCACTTGCTGTGGGCGCCGGGTGAGGCCACGCTGCGGCCCATCCAGTCCGGGGTGCTGTGGCCAGCGCGCCCCACGGCGCTGGCGGCGCTCGAACCGTGGGCCGCGATGCTCCTCGGCCTGGTCGTCTTCGCGGGCTGGTGCGCGATCTACCTGGCGA
>JBDTWC010000464.1:0-3491 GCA_040006875.1 Acidobacteriota bacterium
GCTGCGGAACTCCTGGTCGAGGCGCAGCAGCACGATGAACTGGTCGTCGCCGTCCTTGAACTCCGACACTGCCTCGCCGCCGACGAGCGAGCGCAGGCTGTTGGCCAGCGTGTCGATGTCGACGCCCAGGTCGGCCGCGCGCGCGCGGTCGACGTTGACCCGCAGCTCCGGTTGCGTCGGTTCGAAGTTCGAGTCCACGTCGGCCACGCCCTGGATCGAGCGGATCTTGTCCATGAGCTGCGCGGTGTAGGCCTGGAGCTGTTCGATCTCGGGGCCCTGGATCAGGATGTTGAGGCGGTTCGAGCCGCCCCCCCCGCCGCCGCCACGCGGTCCGCCGCTCGACGAGGCACCGGAGATGTCGGTACCGCCCGACACACTCATGCGGGCGCCCTGATATTTGCGCAGCAAGGCGCGCGTGCGCAGGATCAGCTCGTTCTGCGTGATGGTGCGTTCTTCGAGGTCGGTCATGTAGACGCCGAAGTTGCCGCTGCCCTGGTTGACGCTGACCCGCACGCGCCGCAGCGCCGGCAGGGCCAGGATCTCCTTCTCAATCGGCTGGATGTATTCTTCGGTGCGCTGATAGCTGGTGCCGCGGGGCAGGCGGACGCTGATGTTGAACTCGCCCTGGTCGTCGTCGGGGACCACTTCCTTGCCCACGTAGGGATAGAGGAACACGGCCGATGCGGTCACGAGCGCCGCGATGCCGATCATGGCCGGGCGGTGGCGCAGCGCCCAGACCAGCATGCGGCCGTAGGTGCGGTCGATGTAGCCGTAGAAGCCCGCCTTGGTGTTCGCGTGCTCGGAGACGACGTCTTCACGGCGCAGCCACCACGCCGCCAACGCCGGGGTGAGCGTGAACGACACGAACATCGAGAGCAGGATGGCCGCCGCCGAGGTGATGCCGAAGCTGTAGAAGTAACGGCCGATCTGCCCGGTCATGAACGCCACCGGCACGAAGATGACGCACAGCGACAGCGTCGTCGCCACCACCGCCAGGCCGATCTCGGAGGTGGCTTCGGAGGCCGCCGCGGCCGGCGTCAAGCCCTTCTCTTCCACGAAGCGGAAGATGTTCTCGAGTACCACGATGGCGTCGTCGATGACGATGCCGGTGGCCAGCGACAGCGCCAGCATGGTCATGTTGTTCAGCGTGAAGCCGAACATCTTCATGAACAGGAACGCGCCGATGATCGAGGCCGGCACGGCCAGGCCGGCAATCAGCGTGACGCGCCAGTTGCGGATGAACACGAACACCACCAGGCAGGCGAGCAGGCTGCCGATGAGCAGGTGGTGCTGGATGTCCTCGAACGAGCGGCGAATGAAGCGCGACTGGTCGCTGCCGATGCTGATCGTCAGGTCGGGCGGGAGCGCGGCCTGAATCACGGCCAGACGCGCCAGCAGCTTGTCGACCACTTCGACGGTGTTGCTGCCCGACTGCTTGACGATCGAGATGGTGATGGCCGGGATCGACTTGCCGTCGATGCCCAGCCGGGTGGCGCTGCGCACTTCCTGGACCGCGTCCTGCACGCGGCCGACGTCGCCGAAGGTCACCGCCGCGCCGTCCTTGTAGGTGAGGACGATCTTGCTGAAGTCGTCGACGTTGCGGATCCGGCCCAGCGTGCGCAACGCCACTTCGGCCGGTCCGCTCACGAAACTGCCGCCCGGCACTTCGACGTTCTGGCGCACCACTGCGGCCCGCACCTGATCCACGGTGACGCCGTAGGCGTTGAGCCGGTCGGCGTTGAGCAGCAGCTGGATTTCGCGCTTGCGGGTGCCGTTGAGGGTGACCGAGCCCACGCCCGGCAGGGTCTCGAGGTCCTGCTTGATCTTCTTCTCGGCCAGCTCGGTGAGTTCTTTCGGATCGCGTGGCCCGTAGAGCGCCAGGTTCAGAATCGGTGCCGAGTCGGGGTCCACCTTCTGGATCTGGGCCGGCCGTGCCTCGCGCGGGAACTGGCCGACGATGGTCGCGATCTTGTCGCGCACGTCCTGCGTGGCGGCTTCGATGTCGCGCTCGAGCAGGAACGTGATGGTGACGCGCGACGAGCCCTGGTCGGAGGTGGCGCGCAGCTCGTCGATGCCGCTGATGGTGTTGACGGCCTCTTCGATCCGCTTGGTGATCTGCGTCTCGACTTCCTCGGCGCTGGCGCCGGGAAGTTGCACGTTCACCGTCACGACCGGCGCATCGGTCTTGGGCATCAGGTCGAGTCCGAGCGACAGATAGGACACCGCGCCGAGCACGATCAGCGCCGCGGTGAGCATCACCGCGAACACCGGGCGCCGGACGCTGATTTCGGCGAGCTTCATGGCGTGGGTCCTTTGGCGGGAGCGGCGTCTGGTTCCTTCGCGGCCGGGCGGCCGGCCGCCTTGCCGCCGGTGTTGACGGTCATGCCGGTCGCCAGCTGATTGAGCGCCGACGTGGCCACGACCTCATCGCCCTTCAGCCCGGCGACGATTTCCCACTGGTCGCCCTCGTGCGCGCCGAGCGAGACGATCTGCTGCCGGGCCTTGCCGTCGGCGATCACGTAGACCGTGGACACACCGGCCAGGGTCGACACGGCGTTTTCCGGCACCGCCATCACGTTCTGATCGACGCGCAGGGCTACAGTGCCTTTGGCGAAGAAGCCAGGCTTGAGCGTCCGGTCGTCGTTCTTGACGAGCGCTTCGATCGCGAAGGTGCGCGTGCCCTGGTCGATGGCCGGGCTCACGTAGGCGATCGTGCCTTCGAACTTGCGATCGGGAAACGCTTCGACCGCAAAGTCCACGGCCTGACCGGGATGGATGGCGGAGGCGTAGCGCTCCTGGATGCTGGTGCGGAGCTTCAAGGGGTTGAGCTGCACGATGGTCACCACCTGGGTGTTCTCGCGCAGGAACTCGCCCGTCTGCACCAGCCGCTCCGACACCGCACCGCTCACCGGCGCCCGGATGACGGCGTCGGCCAACTTCTTCTCAGCCAGGTCGTGCGCGGCGCGCCGGTCTTGCAGCGTGGCGCGCAGCACGGCCACGTTGTCGATGGCGGCGCGGTAGTTCGCCTCAGCCACCTTCATCCGCGTTTCGGCGGTGTCGCGGTCGGCCTGAGCGACCAGGCCGCGTCCGCTCAGGTTGGCGGCGCGGTCGTAGGTGGCCTTGGCGTCGTCGCGGTTGGCCTGCGCCTGCTGCACGAAGGCGATGGCCGCATCGGCCGGCGGATTCGGATCGTTGGGTGCCATGCCGAGCTGCGCCTCGGCCTGGCGACGGGCACTGGCCGCCCGCTCCACGGCGATCGCCAGCTCGCGCGTGTCGAGCCGCACCAGGGCGTCGCCGGCACGCACTTCGGTGCCGAGCTGTACCGGCACGTCGCGCACGATCCCGGCCACCTCGCTGCTCACTTGGGCCTGATCGGGCGAGACCAAGGTGCCCGACAGATCGGCACGCCGCTCGATGGCGAGGCGGCCCACCGGGGCGGTCTGGATGTCGAGTGCGGCGCCGCCGCGGCCGCGGCCGGCACCGGCCGCTGG
>JBDTWC010000465.1:0-3489 GCA_040006875.1 Acidobacteriota bacterium
CCGATGCGGTGGCACGAAGGCGATCAGGTCTGCGCTCTGGTTGCAGGTGGCGGCTATGCGGAGTACGTGGCCGTGCCGGCGGTGCAGTGTCTGCCGGTGCCGCCCCGGCTCTCCCTGGTGCAGGCAGCGGCCATCCCAGAGACCTTCTTCACGGTGTGGACCAATGTCTTCATGCGCGGCGCCCTGACGGCCGGGGAGACGTTTCTGGTGCACGGCGGGTCGAGCGGCATCGGCACCACCGCGATCCAGTTGGCCCGGGCTCTTGGCTCCCGAGTGTTCACGACGGCGGGGTCGGCGGCGAAGTGCGCGGCCTGCCTCGAACTCGGGGCGGCGATCGCCCTCGACTATCGCGACTGCGACTGGGTGAGCGAACTCAAGGTGGCGACCGACGACCGCGGCGTCGACGTGATTCTTGACATGATTGGCGGCGACTACACGGCGCGCAATCTCGACCTGCTGGCCGACGACGGGCGGCTGGTGCAGATCGCCTTTCTCAAGTCGTCGCGCGTCGACCTCGATCTGATGCAGGTGATGCGCCGCCGCCTCACCATCACGGGATCGACGCTGCGGCCGCAGACCGTGGCCGCCAAGGGCGCCATCGCCGCGGCACTGGAAGCCCGCGTCTGGCCGCTGCTCCGCGACGGCATCGTCGCTCCGGTGATCCACGCAACCTTCCCCCTGGCGCAGGCCGCCGACGCCCATCGCCTGATGGAGAGCAGCGCGCACATCGGCAAGATCGTGCTCGAGATGACGTAGATGCCGCCGGCGACGTCGCCCCTGGAACGCGTTACGGTCTCGATCGACATCGCCGCAGCCCCGGCCCGCGTCTGGGACGTGATGAGCGACGTGGCGCGGTGGCACGAATGGACGCCGTCGATCCTCGGCGTCCGCCGTGTCGGCTCCGGTCCGTTCGGCCTCGGCAGCCGGGCGCTGGTGCGCCAGCCGAAGTTGCCCCCCGCGCTCTGGAAGGTGTCGGTGTTCGAGCCCGGTCACCGCTTCATCTGGATCAGCGTTGCCCCAGGCCTACGCGTGGCCGGCATTCACGAGGTAGCGGCGATCGCCTCGGGCAGTCGCGCCACTGGGCATCGAGATCGACGGGTTGTTCACGCGCCCGTGGGCGCGGCTCACGAAGGTCATCACCGAGCGTTACCTCGGCTTTGAAGCGGTGGGGCTCAAGGCGCGCAGCGAAGACGCCGCATACCTGCATCGCGGCTAGCGTGCGTCGCGACTCGTGGCCACGAGCCGGATCGCTATACTGGACCCCCGCATGGCCCCGCCCGAGCGACTGTTCACGCCGCGCTTTTTCGTGATGTGCGGATTCAACTTCGTGGTCTTCCTGTCGGCGTTCCAGTTGCTGCCGACGGCGCCGTTCCGGATCCGCGATCTCGGCGGCAGCGCGCTTGCCGCCGGCCTGTTCCTCGGCTTCCAGACGTATTCGTCGGCCTCCACCGGCCCGATCACCGGCGGCATCGTGGACCGCGTCGGCAAACGCCGGGTCCTGCTCGTCTCCAGCCTGGCTATTGCCTCCTTCTCACTCATCTACGCGGTGCTCCCGAGCTATCCGCTGATGCTCGCGCTGGTCATCGTGCACGGCTGTTTCTGGTCGGGCCTGCTCGTGGCCGCGAGTTCCTACGTCACCGACATCGTGCCGCCGGCGCGCCGCGCCGAGGGGCTGAGTTACTGGGGCATGTCGACGATCTTCGCGGTGTCGATGGCCCCGGCGATCGGCTTATGGGTGTTCGAGCACGGCGGCTGGCGCGTGCTCTGTCTCGAGTCGGCGGCCCTGTGCCTGCTGATGTTCACGATCGCGTTGACGTTGTTGCCCAAGGACGTGCCGCACCGCGCCGAGCCCGCCGCCTGGTCGTGGTCGACGCTGGTCGAGTGGAAGGTGCTCGCCCTGTCGATGACCATGTTCCTGTATTCATTCGGCTACGGCGGCATCACCAGCTTCGTGGCGATGTACAGCGAGGCGTCGGGCGTGCATCCGGTCTCGCTCTACTTCACGGCCTTTTCACTCGCCATCCTGGTGACGCGGCCCTACGTGGCGCGCCTGGGCGACCGGATCGGCCACAAGAAAGTGTTTGTGCCGTGCCTGGTGCTGGTCGTGGCCGGATTCGCCTTGCTGGCCGTGGGCGGCAGCCGGACCATGTTCGTCATCTCGGCGCTGGTCTTTGGCACCGGGTTCGGCTCGGCCTACCCGCTGTTTCTCGGCCACGTCATGCGGCACGTGGCGCCCGAACGCCGCGGCGCCGCCTTCGGCAGCATCATCGCCGCCTTCGACACCGGCATCGGCACCGGCTCGATGACCATCGGCTGGATCGTGCAGCACTACGGCTATCGCGCCGCCTTCGGCACCGCGGCGGCACTGGCGCTGCTCACCGTGCCGTATTTTCTGACGGTCGAGCCCAGGGTGCTGCCGCCGGGCACGCCGATTCATTCATGACCAGGATGCGGTGATGGACTACGTCAGACTCGGGAACACCGGCCTCAAGGTATCGCGGCTGTGCCTCGGCACCATGACCTACGGCACGCCGGCGTGGCGGCCGTGGGTGCTCGACGAGGCGGCCAGCCGTCCGTTCTTCATCCGCGCGCTGGAATGTGGCATCAACTTCTTCGACACCGCCGACATGTACTCCCGCGGACGGAGCGAGGAGGTGCTGGGCCGCGCGCTCCGGGAGCTGGCGCCGCGCGAAGATGTGGTCATTGCCACCAAGGTGTTCTACCCCGTGCGCGACCACGTCAACGGCCGCGGCCTGTCGCGCAAGCACATCTTCGCGGCCATCGACGCCTCGCTCAAGCGGCTCGGCACCGACTACGTCGATCTCTATCAGATTCACCGGCTCGACGACGAGACCCCGATCGAGGAGACGCTCGAGGCGCTGCACGACGTGGTGAAGGCGGGGAAGGCGCGCTACCTGGGCGCCTCGAGCATGTACGCCTGGCAGTTCGCGCGCGCTCTCTATGTGCAGCGGATGCACGGCTGGTCCCGCTTCATCTCGATGCAGCCGCACTACAACCTCGTCTACCGCGAGGAAGAGCGCGAGATGCTGCCGCTGTGCCGGGCCGAGGGCATCGGCGTGATTCCGTGGAGCCCGCTGGCCCGCGGCTTCCTGGCCGGCAATCGCCGGCGCGGCCAGAAAGACGCCACCGCGCGCGACGCGCACGACAGCTACGGCCACGGCCTCTACTACCAAGACGCCGACTTCGATGTGGCGGAGCGCGTGGTCACGGTGGCCGATGCGATGGGCGTGCTGCCGATTCAGGTGGCTCTGGCCTGGGTGCTGCGGCAGCCGGGCATCACGGCGCCGATCATCGGGGCGACCAAACTGGAACAACTCGACCAGCTCGTGGCCGGTACGGCGGTCAGCTTGACCGATGAGGCGGCCTCCGCGGTCGAGGCGTGCTACCGGCCGCACCCTGTCTTGGGCATCGAATAGGCGAGGCCGGGGGGAATCGGGCTCTTTTTCGCAGTTGAGGGGTTTGCATCCG
>JBDTWC010000466.1:0-3486 GCA_040006875.1 Acidobacteriota bacterium
CTGTCCTGGCGGCGGCACCATCAAGGGCGGCGTTGCGGCCGACGCGGCCGGCTTCTCTGGTCCGGAGCAGCCCGCGCAGGCCACGCTCGCGGCCAGCGTCGCGCTCAGCCACCACCTCCGCGCCGTGCGCTGCTCTGGTGTCACCTCGCCATCATGCCTTAGCGTCGCACGCACGGCGCCAGGAACGGCTCCCGGAGCGCTGAGTTGGCATGGTGCACCACGTGGCGTCAAATACTTGGCTACGGTTCAACGCACCGTGCTACGTTTCTTACAGTGCTGGCCACATTCTCGGAGGAGGCGTGCCATGCCCCAGGAGTGCAAAGTCCGATCTCGTGCGTTGCTGCTGGCGATCGTCGCGGTGGTGGGCTTGCGGGTTGCGCCCGCCGCGGCGCAAGCCACAGACGACGGACCGCGTCGCGTCGGGGTGCCGGCGCCTCCGCCCTCCGACTTCATGCTCGGCCGCCCGCGCGTCTATCTCGGCGTCGACAGCGGCTTCCTGTTTGCCAACACCGGTAGCGATCTCTACGACTTCATCACCGAGCAGCTCACGCTCGACAAGAAGTCGTTCAACACGCCCGTGCTCGGCGCCCGCCTCGGCGTGTCGCTCAACCCGCGCATCGACGTGATCGGCGGCTTCGATCTGGCCCGCTCGCAGTCGGGCTCGGAGTATCGCAACCTGGTCGACAACCAGCTGCTGCCGATCAGCCAGAACACCTCGCGCAGGGAGTTCAACCTCACCGGCAGCGTGCGCTTGAACGTGCTTCCTTCGGGCCGGCGTATCAGCCGCTTCGCGTGGATCCCACGCACCTTCACGCCGTATGTCGGCGCCGGCGCCGGCGCCCTCAAATACCAGTTCGAGCAGACCGGTAGCTTCGTCGATTTCGAGACGCTGCGCGTCTTCAACGACACCTTTGTGTCCGAAGGCTGGGCCCCGAGCGCGCACGCCTTCGCAGGCGCCGACCTGCGCGTCTACCGCCGTATCTATCTTTCACTCGAGGGTCGCTACACCTGGAGTACCGCCAGGCTCGGCACCGACTTCGTCGACTTCGACCCGATCAGCCTGGCCGGCGTCCGGCTGGGCGGCGGCCTGCGGATCGCCTTCTAGCCCATGGGAGCTGCCATGACCAGTCCTCGACTCGGCGCGCTCGCCATCACCGCCTTCGCCGCCAGCTTGCTGCTGGCGGGATCGTCGGCCGCGCAGACCCCAGCGGCCGGCGCCGACGCGCGCTGGACGCCGTGGCTCGGCTGCTGGCGTTCCGTCGACGACGGCTCGGCCGGACGCACCCGGGTGTGCGTCACACGCGCCGAGAGCGGCGTCATTCTGCGCACGATCGTGGCCGGACAAGCGGTGAGTGAGGAAGCGCGCGTGGCCGATGGCGCGCCGCGTCCGCTGCGCGACGCCGGCTGCACCGGTACCGAGAGCACGCGCTGGTCGGCCGACGGCCTGCGGGCCTATCGCGCGGCCACGGCGTCGTGCGGCAGTGATCCGGCCCGCACGCTCGCCAGTGTCGCCTTCTTCACCCTGGGATCCGTGTGGGTCGATGTGCAGACCGTCACCACTGCGGGATCGACCAACGTGCGCGTGTCGCGCTACACCCGCGCCCCCAATCAGCAGCTGCCCGACGGCACCATGGCGGCGCAGGCACCGCTCGGCGTCGCCTCACCCACCGTGTCGCGGGGTTGGACTACCGACGAAGTCGTCGAGGCCAGCACGTTGCTGCCCGCCGACGGCGTGCAGGCGGCCATCGCCGAAGGGCCCACGGCGTTCCGCCTCAACGCCAGGTCGCTCACGACCCTGGCTGACGCCGGCGTCACCGGCAACGTCATCGACTTGATGGTCGCACTCACCTATCCCGAGAAGTTCGTCGTCGATCGCGCCGGTCGCTCCTCGTCAGGCATCGACTTGGGCATGATGATGGCGAGCACCGGCGGGCTCGATCCGTTCTACGCCGACATCGTCGGCCCCGCGGCGATGTACAGCTGCTATGCGAACTATGGCTGGGCGATGTCCGACTACTGGCGCAACTGCGCCGGCTACAACTCCAACGTGTATTTCGGCCGTCCGGGCTACTACAACGGCTACTACGGAGGGGTCTACGACGTGAACAGCGGCTACGGCGCCTGGGTGAACACGCAGGGGCCACCGCCAATCGAAGGCGTCACACCCCAGCCCGAGGGACGCCTGGTGAACGGCCGCGGCTATACCCAGGTGCGGCCGGCCGACACCCTGTCGTCGGGCGGATTCGGCGCCGTCAATAACGGCAGCAGCACCAACTCGAGTTCCGGCTCGCCCTCATCGGGCACCTCGAACTCAGGTGGGGCCACGTCGTCTGGATACTCGGGTGGCAGCTCCGGGAGCGGTGGCGGCGGTGAACGCACGGCCGTGCCGCGGCCACCTCCGGGTCAGTAGGCAGCAGCAACGCGCGGCGCTCGCGGCGGCGCGGCTACGACGGCGACGAGGCGTAGATGCCGAAGGCGGGCGTTTGCCGCACCGGCTCGCCCATCACGCGTAGCCGGTCGTCCACGAGCTTCACGGGGCCCTGGCCCCACGAAGCCACGCCCGGGGCCGCGGCCAGCAGCGCTGGCGCCAGCGTCACGAACGTCTCGACCAGGGCGCGGTCCATGGCGCCGCGGGCTGCGTCGCGGCGCAGCTCGTCGAGGGCGCGGTCCAAGCCGAGCGAGGCGCGATATGGCCGGTCGGTGGTCATCGCGTCGAAGGCATCGACCACGCCGATGATCTGCGCCAGCAGCGACACGTCATGCCCCTTGAGCCCGTCGGGATAGCCGCTGCCGTCGAGGCGCTCGTGGTGCTGCCGGATGATCGGTCGCACGCCCGCCAGCGACCGCAGGCCCGAGCACAGCCGCTCACCAATCACCGAGTGTTGTTTGACCAGCTCGTACTCGTCGTTGGTGAGGCGCCCCTCTTTGAGTAGCACCGCGTCGGGAATGCCGACCTTGCCCACGTCATGCAGCAGTCCGCCCCGCTTCAGCGCCGACAGCTCGTCACGCGACAGGCCGAGGGCACGGCCGAGCGCCGTGGCATAGCTCGACAGCCGGTCGCAGTGCCCATCGGTGTAGGCATCGCGCGCTTCCACGGTCAGCGCCAGGCTCACGATCACCGATTCGGCCGATTCGAGTTCGTCGGTGTAGCGCTTGAGGCGCGCCAGCGAGCGCACCCGCGCGGTGAGTTCGGATGAGTCGAACGGCTTGGTCAGGAAGTCGTCGGCGCCCGCTTCGATGCCGGCCAGCCGGTGCTCCCGGCCCACGAGTCCGGTCAGCAGCACGATCGGGATGAGGCGCGTGGCGTCGGTCCGCTTGAGGGTGCGGCACACCTCGAAGCCGCTGGCGCTCGGCAGCTCGACGTCGAGCAGCACCACGTCAGGCGCGCACCGCGTCACCGCATCCACGACCCCATCGCTGTCGTGCACGACGTCCACGGCGAAGCCTTCCGCCGTCAAGAGGCGCGAGAGCGCATCGGTGAACGCG
>JBDTWC010000467.1:0-3480 GCA_040006875.1 Acidobacteriota bacterium
GCCACGATCGACCGGTGATGCCGCGCACCGCGTTGAAGAGCGCCGAGGTGAAAAACAGCAGCGCCGCATACATCACGCCGACGAAGCGGCTGCTCTTCGAGAGCGACGAGAGCGCCAGCATCGTGCTCGATGCGAGCAGCACCTGCAGCAGGGAATAGAGCGTGATGGCCGGGATGAGATACAGGTTCTGCTGCAGGAACGTGAGGCTGCCGGCAAAGCCAATCTGCACGACCAGCAGCAGCATCGCCGGCACGAAGGTGACCGACACGAGCAGCGTGAAGAGCACGGCGGCCTTGCCGGCCACGTATTCCCAGCGGCCGAGCGGCTTCGACAGATAGAGCTGCAGGGCGTTGGCGCGCCGATCGGCAGCAATCAGGCCGGCGCCGACGTAGATGGTGATGAGGAAGATGGCAAGATCCTGCTGCCCGAGGAAGTCGCGGAACGTCTGGCCCCTGGGGGCGAGAAACGACGCCTGCTGGAAGTTGGCGGCGATGTAGACCTGCACCGCGCGCACGAAGAACGGCGCCCACGCCAGGAGCAGCGCCGCCAGGAACTTGCGCTCCGAGAGCACCGACCGGATGCCGGCTTTCGCGATCACCTGCCAGGCCGCGCCGGTCCGCGCCCGCGAGCCGGGGTAGCGCTGATAGCCCTGATCGTGGATCGGCATCTCAGTCGGCTCCCACGGCGCGCGCGAAGGCGTCTTCCAGCGTTGGCACGCTCTGGCGAAGGTGGCGCACCTGCAGATGGTTGGCGGCGGCCAGCGCGAAGATCGGCGCCGCCCCGGCCAGGCCGGGCACGAACACGCGCATCACGTCGTCGTCGGGGTCGTGACAGTCGAAGCCGGCCGCACGCAGCGCCTGAACCATGCGGTCGGCGCCCTCCTTGACCCGCAGCTCGAACACCTGCACCTGCGGTCCCTTCACGGCCTCGAGCGTCCCGTGTGTCACCACGGTGCCCTTGTCCATCACGACCACATGCTGGCACGTGAACTCGATGTCGGGCAGCAGATGCGACGACACGATCAAGTTCACACCCTTGTGCTCGGCGAGATCGCGAATCAGCGCCAGCATCTCGTCGCGGCCCTTGGGATCCATGCCGTTGGTGGGCTCGTCGAGGAACAGCAGATCGGGATCGTGCACGAGCGCCTGGGCCAGCTTGATGCGCTGCTTCATGCCGGTCGAGTAGGTTTCGAGGTTCCGGTAGCGTGCTTCACCCAGGCCCACGTAGTAGAGCACTTCGTGGGCGCGCTGCATGGCGTCGGCATCGGGCAGACCGGAGAGCTGGCCGCAGTAGGCCACAAACGCCACCGCCGACATGCCCGGGATGTGGGCGTCGCTCTCCGGCATGTAGCCGATGCGCGCGCGGATGTCGCGCGCCGAGGTGGTGACGTCGAGGCCGAGCACCTGCATGCGCCCCGCTGTCGGCGTGACAAAGCCGAGCAGCGCCTTGAGCATGGTGCTCTTGCCGGCCCCGTTGGGGCCGAGCAGGCCCACGGCGCCGCCGGGGAACTGGGCCGATACGTCGCGCAGGGCCAACTGCTTCCCGTAGACGACGCTCACGCCCTGCAGTTCGACGACGGAACGGGACGGGTCCGGAGACGGGCCGGAGGCGGAGGGGCCAGTGGCGGTCATTCGCTTGTAGATACGAGAGGATGAGCGGCGGCGTTCGCCGGGCCTTTGGCAGGCCGGGTCAGAGAGAGCCCCGCAGCCCGAGCGCATCGGCACGCTCGCGCATGAAGCCGATCACGTTGCCGACGTGCTCGTCGAGCGGCAGGCCGAGCAGTTCGGCGCCGTGCTTGAGATGCTCGCGCGGCACCGCGCGGGCAAACGCCTTGTCCTTCATGCGCTTGATCACCGAGGGCGCCTCCAGATCCATCACGCTGCGGCTCGGCCGGACCAGCGACGCGGCGGTCACGAACCCGGCCATCTCGTCGCAGGCCACGAGCGCCCGCTCGAGCGGCGACTCGGGTTGCACGCCCGTGAACTCCCACGCGTGCGACTGGATGGCGCGCATCACCCACTCGGGATAGCCGAGCGAGCGCAGGTGCTCGCAGCCCTTGTTGGGGTGGTCGCCGAGCGTGGGATAGCGCTCGTAGTCGAAGTCGTGCAGCAGGGCCACGACGCCCCACTCCTCTTCATCGGCTCCAGCGCGGCGCGCGTAGCCACAGACGGCAGCCTCCACCGCCAGCGCGTGCTTGCGCAGGCTGTCGCCGACGGTCCATTCGGTCAGCAGCGCCCAAGCGGCCTCGCGGGTCAGTCGCATGACGCTCATCCTACCCGGCTTCCCCGCTGTCGTGCGCGGCAAAGGCCTTCTCGATCACCGCCACGGCGTGCACGTTGACGCCCAGTCCCGGCACCTCGGCACGCGGCACCCAGCGCGCGTCGGCCGCGTCGTCGCCGGCCCGCAGCATGCCGCCAATCGGCCGGCACAGGAAGTCGACGATCACGAAATGGTAGCGAACGCGGCCCTGGTCATCGCGGTGCACGCGGTCGAACACCTCGACCAGCGGCCCGACCGCCACGTCGATGCCGGTCTCCTCGCGCACTTCCCGGCGCACACCCTCGACCAGCGACTCACCGAGTTCGAGCCGTCCGCCGGGCAGCGACCACTCACCCTGTCGCGGCGGAAGGGCGCGCCGAACCAGCAGGACCTCGCCGGAGCGGATGACCACCCCGCCGACACCGGCCACGGGCGCGTCGGGATAGTCGCGCGCCATGGACCTTCAGGCGAGCACGAGGGCCGGTGAGGCGTTGAGACGCGACGACGCGAACTCGCCGCGCGCGGCGCGGCGCAGGCCGGCCGCGGCGATCATGGCGGCGTTGTCGGTCGAAAGCGCCACCGGCGGCACAAACACCGGCAGGCCGAGCGCTCGTCCGCGCGCGGCGCATTCGGCGCGGAGGCGGGTGTTGGCCGACACCCCGCCAGCCACGCCAATCGCCTTGGCCCCGAGCGCCTCGGCGGCGGCGAAGGTCCGAGCGGCCAGGGTGTGCACGACCGTGCGTTGGAAGCTGGCGCACAGGTCGGCGATTTCGGCCTCGGGAAGTTCGATCGTGCCGAGCGCCGCCTGACGTTGGCGCACGTGGCGCAGCACGGCCGTCTTCACGCCGCTGAAGCTGAAGTCGAAGCGGCCGTCGCGCTCCGGCGCGTTGCGATCCGGACTCGTGAGCCGCGTCAGCGGCAGGTCCACGGCGTGGTCGCGGCCGCCGGTGGACAATCGGTCGATGACCGGGCCGCCGGGATAGCCCAGCCCGAGCAGCTTGGCGACTTTGTCGTAGGCCTCGCCAGCGGCGTCGTCTCGCGTGCGGCCGAGCAGTCGATGCGAGCCGGGCGCGGTCACGAGATACAGACTCGTGTGTCCCCCCGAGACCACGAGCACGACCGCCGGCACCGGGATCTCCCCGTGGGCCAGCCACAACGACTCGATATGACCCGCGATGTGATTCACGGCCACTACTGGCAGGCCGTGGGCCCAGGCCGCGG
>JBDTWC010000468.1:0-3465 GCA_040006875.1 Acidobacteriota bacterium
TGCTGGTCACGGAGATTGGCGAACTCAAGGCCAACCCGAAGCGGGCAGCGGCGGGCACCGTGCTCGAAGCCAAGCTCGATCGCGGCCGTGGTCCCGTGGCCACCGTGCTCGTGCAGGACGGCACGCTCAGCGTCGGCGACAACATCATCGCCGGCCCGGTCGTGGGCCGCGTGCGCGCCCTCATCGACGACCGCGGCCGCCCGATCAAATCGGCCGGTCCATCGACGCCGGTGGAAGTGCTCGGTCTCGAAACGCTGCCCTCGCCCGGCGACTCGTTCCAGGCGGTGTCCGACCCGGCCAAGGCCCGCCAGATCGCCTTGTTCCGGCAGACCCGCGCCAAGGAAAAGCTGCTCGTCGCCAAGGGCGGCCGGCTGACGCTCGAATCGCTGCAACTCCAGATTGCCGACGGCGGGATCAAGGAACTGCCGATCATCATCAAGTCCGACGTGCAGGGCTCGGCCGAAGTGCTGGCCTCGTCGCTCGACAAGCTGTCGGACGACAAGGTCAAGGTCAAGATCATCCACTCGGCGGTCGGCGCCATCAACGAGTCGGACGTGCTCCTGGCGACGGCCAGCAACGCCATCATCATCGGCTTCAACGTGCGGCCCGACCGCAACGCCGCCGAGATCGCCGACCGCGAGAAGGTCGACATCCGCCATCACACCGTGATCTACAAGGTCACCGAAGAGATCGAGAAGGCGATGGCCGGGCTGCTCGATCCGACCTTCAAGGAAGTGCGGCTCGGCGCCGCGCAGGTCCGCGACACCTTCAAAGTGCCGAAGGCCGGCGTCATCGCCGGCTGCATGGTGAGCGACGGCGTAATCACCCGCAAGGGCGATGCGCAGGTGCGCCTGATGCGCGATGGCGTCCAGATCTGGGAGGGCAAGATGGCCTCCCTGCGCCGCTTCAAGGACGACGTCAGCGAAGTCAAGGCCGGCTTCGAGTGCGGTATCGGCCTCCAGGGCTTCAACGACATCAAGCTCGGCGATGTCATTGAAGTCTTCACCATGGAACGCGTGGCGACCCCGGCCTAGCCGGGTCGCGCACGGGCGCCTCGCGAGGGTGCTGGGGACTAGAATAGGGACATGCCCCTCACCCATCGCATCGAGCGGATCGCGGAGCAACTGCGCGAGGAAGTGAGCCAGATCCTGGCCACCGACGTCGCCGATCCCGGCATCGGCCTGGTGACGGTGAGTCGCGTGAAGGTGTCGCCGGATCTGTCGCTGGCCCGCATCTACTGGACCCTGATCGGCGATGCCGCCGAGAAGAAGAAGACGACCACGGCGCTGCTCCGCGCCGCGCCGTTCGTGCGTCACGTGCTGGCCACGCGCATGGCCCTGCGGCGCGTGCCGGAAGTGGCCTTCCACTACGACGAAGGGCTGGCCGCGCATCAGCGCGTAGAAGAAATCCTCCACCAGATCCACGAGGAAGACGCGGCCCGCGGGCTGTCCGAGGGTGCCGAACCCGCGGTCGACGCGGGTTCAGCGGCCGCTCCTGAACCCCCGCCCGTCGAAGCGCCTCCCGATGACCCCGACGGCACCCGCTGACCCTCCGGAGTTGACCGCGATCGCGGCCCGCCTGCACGCGGCGTCGCGCATCGTGGTCTCGTCGCACGAACGGCCGGATGGCGATGCCATCGGCTCGGGCATGGCACTGGTGCTGGCGCTGCGCGCCCTCGGCAAGGACGCCCGCATGGTGATGTGCGACCAGCCTCCGCCGTCGCTGGCACCGTTTCCCGGTGTCGACGGCATCGAGGTGACGCGCGAGATCACCGAGACGTTCGCCGCCGCCGCAATTATGGAGTGCAGCGACCTGACCCGCACTGGCGTGCGTGGGCTCGACCGCTCGCCGGTGCTCAACGTCGATCATCATCCCGGCAACACCGGCTACGGCCAGGTGAACTGGGTCGACGAGTCGGCGGCAGCGTGCGGCGAGTTGGTCTACGACCTGGTCCGCGTGCTGGGCGCGCCGCTCACGCCCGAGATCGCCACCCATCTCTATCTCGCCATCCTCACCGACACCGGCTCGTTCCACTTCTCGCACCTGACCGCGCGCACCTTCGAGATCGCCGCGCGCTGCGTGGCGGCCGGAGCCGATCCGGTGGCCATCGCCCGCACCCACTACGACAGCAACCGGATGGCGCGCGTGCACCTCTTCGGCCAAGTACTTTCGGCGATGGTGCTCGACCCGCGCGGCCGGATCGCCCTGCTGGCGGTCACGCCCGAGATGACGGCCGCGGCCGGCGGCACCTACGACGACACCGACGGCCTGATCAACTTTCCGCTGTCGGTGCGAGAGGTGTGCGCGGTGGCCTTCTTCAAGCAGGCGGAGTCGGCAGAGCACTGGCGTGTCAGCCTGCGCTCGAAGGGCGCGGTCGACATCGGCGCGGTCGCGCGACAGCGCGGCGGCGGCGGCCATACCAACGCCGCGGCGTGCGCGCTGCGCGGCTCGCTCGAGGTCGTGCGCCACGAGGTCCTGCAGGCTCTCGAACGCGCCGTGGCCGCTGCGGACGTGGCGTGAACGCGCCGGTCGATGGCGTGCTGGTCGTCGACAAGCCGTCGGGGCCCACGTCGCACGACGTCGTGAGTGTGGCGCGACGCGCCCTGGGCACGCCGAAAGTGGGTCACACCGGCACGCTCGACCCCTTGGCCACTGGCGTGTTGCCGTTGGTCGTCGGGCGCGCCACACGCCTTGCCCGCTACATGACCGGCGACGTCAAAGTCTACGAGGCACGGGTGACCTTCGGGCGCGCCACCGACACCTACGACGCGATGGGCGCGAGCACACTCGACACCGGTCGCCATCCGGCACCCGAGGCTCTGGCCGCGGCGCTGGTCCCGTTTTCGGGCCCGCAACGGCAGACGCCGCCCGCGTATTCGGCCAAGAAGATCGGCGGCGAAGCCGCCTACAAACTGGCCCGCCGCGACGCCGCCGTGGTTCCTGCCGCGGTCACCGTCGTCGTGCACGCCCTCGACCTCGTGGCCTATGAGGCAGGCGTGGCCACGTTCACGCTGCGGGTGTCGTCGGGCTTCTACGTCCGCTCGCTCGCCCACGACCTTGGTGTGGCCCTCGGCACCGGCGCCCACCTGTCGGCCCTGCGCCGCACCCAGGCGGGTGCGTTCACGCTTGCTGCCGCCCTCTCGTGGGAAGGGCTCGTCGGCGGCGGCCCGCCGGCCCGGGCCGCGGTGCTGCCGATCGACGGCCTGCTGCCCAGCCTGCCCGCCGTGGTGCTCTCGCCCGAGCAGGCCGCGCGCGCCCGCCACGGCCAGTGCGTGCAGGCGCTGCTGCCGCCCTACGCTGGCGCCCTGCCGGTGCGGCTGGTCGATGAGCACGGGCGGCTGATTGGCCTGGCCGAGCCCGGCCCGGCTCCAGGCGCCGCCGCCCTGCTCTCGTCTTTGCAGCCGGTCGTCATCCTGGGCTAGAATGAACGGTCATCCTGCGGACGAACCCGCAGACATACGGCGG
>JBDTWC010000469.1:0-3456 GCA_040006875.1 Acidobacteriota bacterium
GGCCGTGGCCGTGTCGGACAAGCTGTGGGTGGTGATCACCGGCGGCATCCTCGGGATCGTGATGATGCGCCTGGTCATCGGCCGCCTGCTGACGCTCATCCGCCGCTACCCGGCGCTCGTCGACGGCGCCTTCGTGATCATCGCGTGGGTCGGCATCAAGCTGCTGCTCGAGTACGCCCACCACCTCGGCTATGTGCACTTCGAGATTCCGAAGTGGCTGTCGCTCGGCCTGATCGTGGTGATCTTCGGCGCCTCCTACGCCTACGCGCGGAAGGTCGGGCCCCAGCCCGACGACGATGGGGCCGACGGAGCCTCGCCCCGTTAGCCAGGCCGGTCGTCAGCGGGCCGTGCCGTACCGCGCCGCCGAGCGCAGCTTGGCCTTGGCCGCTTCCACTTCGCGCAGCTTGGGCTCGACCGGCGTGACCAGCGAGTCGACCAGGCGGCGCGCTACCAGGGCGACGTCGTCGACGGCGCGGTCGAACGCGGCCTCGTTGGCCTTGGAGGGGTTGGCAAACCCGCTCAGCTTGCGCACGAACTGCAGGGACGCGGCGCGCACCTCTTCATCGGTGGCCGGCGGGGCGAAATTGAACAGGGTGCGGATGTTGCGGCACATGGGCTCAGTGTATCCAGGCGGGCGGCCGTGCTGACGACCGGCGTGAACTACCCATGGCGTCACTACGGCGGCGACTTCGGCCCCACCGTGTGGGGCACGCACGACGGCGTGGTGGCGGCCCGGGCCGAGACGGCGGAAGACCTGCGCGCCATGGCCGCGGCCGGGGTGGACGTGGTGCGCTGGTTCGTCTTCACCGACGCGCGCGGCGGCCTCGCCATCGACGGCAACGGCTGGCCGGACGGGTTCCTCGACGGCACGCTCGACGACCTCGACGCGCTGTGCGCGCTCGCTCTGGCGGCCGGCGTCCGCCTGGTGCTGGTGCTTTTCGATCACACTCTGGCCTTCGCGGCTACCGAACTGGCCGGCGTGCGGGTGGGCGGCCATCGCGCCTGGCTCGCCGAGCCGTACGGCCAGACGCGCCTGCTCGAGGCCGTGGTCGCGCCACTGGCGCGCCGCTATGGCAGTCGCGGTTCCCACGCGGCATTGGGACGGGCGATCTTCGCCTGGGATCTGCTCAACGAGCCTGACTGGCTCGTGCGTGAGCTCTACCCATCGCGGCGCGCGCAGGCGATCCCCTTCGAGGTGCTGGCCGCATGGCTGCGCGATGCGGCCGGTGAGCTGCACCGCCAGGATGCCGGTACCGTCACCGTCGGCGGAGCGCGGCTGCGGTTCGCGTCGTGGTGGGACGACCCGCGGATCGGCCTCGACTTCCTGCAGGCGCACGCCTACTACGACCCGGCGCACGACCTCGACGTGATGCACACGCCCTACGCCGCGCTCGGTCTCACGCGCCCGCTCGTGTTCGGTGAGTGCTCGGCCCGAGGCGATGCCGCGGATCTCTCGCGCCAGCGCCCCATTCTCGACGCCGCGTCGCTGGCCAGGGCCGCGATCGCCTATGGCTACGCCGGCGTCTGGCCGTGGAGCTGGCGCGGCGTCGATGCGCATGGCCCCATGTCAGCCGACGTCATGCGCGCGCTGGCCGACGCCACCGCCGAGGCGCGCGTCACTAGACGAGTCAGCGCACCATGACGGCCGGCGCCAGCGGCGTCGCCAACTCGTCGCCGTCGTAGCGCACCCGCTCCAGGAAGAGGCCCGCAGACGGCGCGGTGAGCGTGGCCACGACGTCGCTCCGCCCCTCGGCGAGCAGCGCCGCCACGTCGCCGGCATGCAGTTCGCCCACGCCGACGGCCGTGAGCACGCCGACCATGCGCCGGACCATCTTCCACAGGAAATGCGAGCCGGCCACCCGGACGACCACGAGCGCGCCGAACTCGGCCACGCGCACCTCATCGAGCAGCACGCGGGTGGACTTCTCGCCCGGATCGTCGTCGGAGAAAGCGCGGAAGTCGTGCATGCCGACGAAGGCCTCGCCGCCGGCGCGCATCGCGTCGAGATCGAGGTCGTCCTTCACCCACCACACGAACGGCTTCGCGAAGGCGCTGCGCCGCCGCGCGATCTGGTAGAGGTAACTGCGACTCACCGCGCTGTGGCGCGCGTGGAATTTACGAGACACGGGCGTGACGTCGAGCACGTGGATGTCGGCCGGCAAACCGTCGTTGATCCGCCGGCGGACCTGCTCGGGTGCCGGCGCGCGGGTGACGTCGATGTGCGCCACCTGGGCCAGCGCGTGCACGCCGGCATCGGTGCGGCCCGAGCCCTGCGAGTCGACCAGCACGTCTCCGAACGCGTCCACGATCGCCTGGTCGATCTCGCCCTGCACGGTGCGGGCGTTCTTCTGCTTCTGCCACCCGCTGTAGCGGGTGCCGGCGTATTCGACCGTGAGCTTGAAACGGGGCACGGGGCTACAATAGCAGGCCGGCCGCACCCGACCCGCGTCCGCACCACCAGGAGCGACATGTCCCAGCCCTCACATCGTCCCATTCACGCCGCAAACCTGCCCGCACCAGTGGGCCCATATTCACCCGGCATGGGCTTCGAGCGTCTCGTCTTCGTCTCGGGTCAAGGGGCCACCGACCCGGCCACCGGGCACCTGGCCGGACCGGGCGCCGCGATTCAGACCGAGCAGTGTCTCCGGAACCTCGAGGCGATCCTGAAGGCGGCCGGCAGCGACCTGCAGCGCGTGCTGCGCTGCGGCGTCTTCCTGCTCGACATGAACGAGTTCCAGGAGATGAACGCCGTCTACGCCCGCATGTTCGGCGAACACCGGCCGGCGCGGACCACGATTCAGGCGGCACGCCTGCCCGGCGAAGGTCTGCGCGTCGAGATCGACTGCATCGCGTACGTGCCCTAGCGCTTGCTCTGGGCCGCCGGCGTGTGCTGGCTCACCACTGACATGGCGGTAGTGATCATCGAGGCGATGTCGGATAGGTTCGCCGGCAGGATGATGGTGTCGGCGTTGTTGATTACCTTGCCGAACTCGCCGATATACTGCTCGGCCACGCGCAGCTGAATCGCTTCCTGGCCGCCGGGCGCCTGGGTGGCTTCGGCGACCCGCTTGATACCTTCGGCGGTGGCGGTGGCGACGGCGAGAATGGCGGCGGCCTGGCCCTCCGACTCGTTGATCTGCTGCTGCTTGCGCGCTTCCGACGCCTTGATGGTCTGCTGCTTCTCGCCTTCGGCGTTGTTCACCGCGGCGTCGCGCTGGCCTTCCGAGGTGAGAATGACGGCCCGCTTCTCGCGCTCGGCGCGCATCTGCTTTTCCATCGCGGCCAGGATGTCGGCCGGCGGGGTGATGTTCTTGATCTCATAGCGCAGCACCTTCACGCCCCACGGCTCGCTCGCCTTGTCGAGTTCCGCCACCAGGTTGATGTTGATGTTGGTGCGTTCTTCGAAGGTGCGGTCGAGGTCGATCTTGCCCATCTCGGAGCGCAGCGTGGTCTGGG
>JBDTWC010000470.1:0-3449 GCA_040006875.1 Acidobacteriota bacterium
CCGGTACGCGCGCCGTGGGAAGCGGCGCGATCGATCTGGTGGTCGAGACCAACCGGCGCACGTGTGGACGCGCCGCGGTGTGCGACGACGCGGCCACGGCGTCGTCGTCGCCATCGCGTCCCTGGGGCGTGCGCAATCCGCGCTGGCAACTGCTCGTGCACCAACCCCTGGCGAGCCTTGACGCCACCGCCGGCGCGGTCTGTCCCTGCTACCTGGTGGCGTGGGTGGCCGACGATCCGGATGACGCCGATGGCGATCCGAGTCGCGACGCGCCAGCCGGCGTCGCGGGCCACGGCGTGCTGCTGCTACGCGGCGCTGCCTTTGGCCAAACCGGCGCGATTGCGGAGGTCGAGGCGATCGTGGCCCAACCGTGTCGCCGATCGAGTGCCTCGTGCGGCGGGATTCGCGTGCAGTCCTGGGGTGCGGTGCGCGACGGCGTTCCTTGACCATCCCGGATCCCGGGCGTACCATCGACTGGAGGGTGACTCGTCCATGACTCCACTTGCCTCACGCAGTCTCGCCGCCCTTGGTGCGGCGCTGTTGATCGTCGCGTTCCCAGCCGCGGCGCCGGCCCAGGGTTTGGCCGACGTGGCCCGCGCCGAACAGGCGCGCCGCAAGGAGCAGCCCAAAGGGTCGAAGATCTACACCAACGACAACGTCAAGACCGACATCACGCCGAGCACGCCGACGACCGCGGCGGCGCCGTCGACCGCCTCGACGGCTGACGCGGCGTCCCCTGCGGCTCCGGCCGCGACGACTGATGCTGACGCTACCGCCACGGGCGGCGAGCGCAAGGACCCGGCCTACTGGAAGGGGCGCATGACTGCGGCGCGCGAGTCTGTCGAGCGGTCGAAGACCTTTGCCGAGGCGCTGCAGACGCGCATCAACTCGCTCACCGCCGACGTCATCAGCCGCGACGACCCGGCCCAGCAGCGGCTGATCGGCGAGAACCGCACCAAGGCCGTGGCCGAACTCGACCGCGTGCAGCGCGAGATCGCCACGCAGAACAAGGCCATCGCGGCCATCGAGGACGAGGCGCGCAAGGCCGGCGTGCCGCCCGGCTGGCTCCGCTGAGCGACGCGCCCCGAGCTGCGGCCGACGGCGGCGACGCCGTAGTGCTCGTGGTCGAAGATCGCGACGCGTTGCGCACGATGCTCCGGCTCGCGCTCGAGTCGCATGGCCACCATGTGGTTGAGGCGCGTGATCAGGTCGAGGCCGAGGCGCTTCTCGCGCGCACTCCGCCGGCCGTGGTCATCACCGATTTGCGTTTGCCGGTCGGGGACGGACTGGGCGTGCTCCGCGCCGTGAAGACCGCGGATGCCACCATTCCGGTCGTGGTGATGACTGCCTTTGGCGGCGTGCAGGATGCCGTGGCCGCCATGAAGGACGGAGCGCTCGACTTCCTCGCCAAGCCGATCGATCCCGATCATCTGCAACTGGTCGTCGGCCGGGCCGTGGCCCAGCAGCGTCTGGTGCGCGAACATGAGCGCCTGAAACAGGAAGTGGCGGAGCGCCGCGGCGCGCCGCGCATCATCGGCAAGGCGCCCACGCTGCTCAAGGCGATCCAGACCATGCAGCGCGCGGCCGCGACCGGCGTCACGGTGCTCCTTGAGGGGGAGAGCGGCACCGGCAAGGAGCTCTTCGCGCGTGCCCTCCACGCGTGGAGCACGCACGCCGACGGCCCCTTCATCGCCATCAACTGCGCCGCGCTGCCCGAGACGCTGCTCGAATCGGAGCTCTTCGGCTACGAACGTGGCGCCTTCACCGGCGCCGCGCAGCGCAAGCTCGGACGCTTCGAGCTGGCGCACCAGGGCACGCTCTTTCTCGACGAGATCGGGGAACTGGCGCCGGCCATCCAGGCGAAGATCCTGCGCGTGCTCGAGACGCGCGAGTTCGAACGCGTGGGCGGCACCGCGACCCTGCGCGCCGACGTGCGGCTGGTGGCAGCGACCAACCGCAGCCTGCGCCAGGAGGTGGCTGAACGGCGCTTCCGCGAAGATCTGTTCTTCCGCCTGTCGGTGATGCCGATCACCGTGCCGCCGCTGCGCGACCGCGGTGACGACGTGGCTCTCCTCGCGCAGTACTTCGTCGAGCGCCACGCTCATGCCGCCGGACGCCGTCCGCCGCTGCTCGACGGTGCGGCCCAGGAGGCGATGGCGGTCTATCCGTGGCCCGGCAACGTGCGCGAGCTGCAGAACTGCCTCGAGCGCGCCGCCATCCTGTGCGACGGCGGCACCATCTCACCACGCCATCTGCATCTGGCCGAGGCGATCGCCCCAGCCGCGCCGCCGCCCGAGACTGATGCCGACCTGGCGGGCACGCTGGCCGAGGTCGTGGAACGAGCCCAGGTCGAGGTCGAGCGCCGCAAGATCGTGGCGGTGCTGGCGGAGACGGGCACTGACGCGGCGCGCGCCGCTGAACTGCTGGGCATCCCCTTCCGCGTGCTCATCGCCAAGATGCGCTCGCTCGACCTGGGCACGCGCTGATCGCAGACGCGGCGGCGCCGCTAGCGTGCGCGGATGCCGAGCGGCGCGAGCGCCGCGCGCAGCTCCCGGGCGGTCACGTCGGTGACGGTGGCGGTGGCGCCCCTGTCGGCGGCCAACACGAAGTGCAAGCGGCCGTTCACGACCTTCTTGTCGCGGCCTATCGCCTCGACCACGTCGCTGGCATCCAGATCCGCCACCGACGGCAGCGCGCCCAGGCGGGTGATGAGCGCGGACACGCGGTCGGCCAGGGTCTTGGGCGTGAGGCCGCGGGCCACGCCCAACGCGAGCGCCGCGCGCATCCCGAGGCCCACGGCTTCGCCGTGCCGCAAGCGGCCGTAGCCGGTCGTGGCTTCGAGCGCGTGGCCCACCGTGTGTCCGAAGTTCAGGGTGCGGCGCAGGCCGAGCTCGCGTTCATCGGCCGTGACGATCGCGGCCTTGATGGCGCAGCAGCGCGCCACCACCGCTGACAGCGCCTCGCCGCGCTGCGCGAGCAGCTCGGGCAGCGCCTGTTCGAGGCGTGCGAGCAGCGTCTCGTCGGCGATCACGCCGTACTTGATCACCTCGTAGAGCCCGGCGCGGAACTCGCGGCGCGAAAGCGTCGTGAGCGCGTCTGGATCAACGACAACCAGCGCCGGCGGATGGAAGGCGCCGATCAGGTTCTTGCCGCGCCGGTGGTTCACACCGACTTTGCCGCCGATGGCGCTGTCGACCTGCGCCATCACCGTGGTCGGCACGTGCACCAGGCGCACACCGCGCAGGTACGAGGCGGCCGCGAAGCCGACCATGTCGCCGATGACGCCGCCGCCGACGGCGACGATGGTCGAGCCGCGGTCGACGCGCGCCTTGAGTAGCGCGTCGTAGATGCCCGACACGGTGTCGAGCGTCTTGGCCTTCTCGCCGTCGGGCACGAGGATGGGAGTGATGCGCTTGAACCGAGCGCCTTGAGCAGTCCAGACGCGGCGG
>JBDTWC010000471.1:0-3437 GCA_040006875.1 Acidobacteriota bacterium
CGAAGCGCTGGAACCCGAAGATGAAGCCCTACATCTTCGGCGAACGCAGCGGCATTTATATTCTGGACCTCGGCAAGACCGTCAAGCTGTTTCGCGAGGCGGAAGCCTACGTGCGGCGGCTCGCCGTCGAAGACAAGACCATCCTGTTCGTGGGCACCAAGCGGCAGGCGCAAGACGTCATCGCCACCGAAGCCGCGCGCTGCGGGATGTACTACATCAACGAGCGCTGGCTCGGCGGCCTGCTGACCAACTTCTCGACCATTCAGCGCAGCATCGCCCGTCTCCGGGATCTCGAAGCGATGGCCACCGATGGCCGCTACGAGGTCATGCCGAAGAAGGAAATCGCGAAGGCCGACAAGGAGAAGCGCAAGCTTCAGAAGAACCTCGACGGCATCCGCAACATGTCGCGCCTGCCCGATGCGCTATTCGTCGTGGACACGCGCAAGGAGAAAATCGCGGTCGATGAGGCGCGCAAGTTGAAGATTCCGGTCATCGGCATCGTCGACACCAATTGCGATCCCGACGAAGTCGACTTCGTGATTCCCGGCAACGACGACGCCCTCCGCTCGATCAAGCTGTTCGCGGCCCGCGTCGCCGACGTGGTGCTCGACGGCCAGGGCGAACGCGAGTCGCGACGCGCCGAACAGGCCGCCTCGCAGGCCGAGCAGACCGCGGCCGCCGAAGCTGCGCGCACGGTGCGTCCGGCAGCCATGCGCCAGCCGCAGCGCGCCGAACCGACCCCTACACCGACGGCCTGACGGCGTCGCGTTTCACCGCATACGCCGGCCGCGAGGGGAACAACTCCGGCCGGCCTTTTCTTGTACCGCGCCAGACCGGCGCGACGGCACTACGGCGCCCGACGGGCGTGTGATGGAGACGAGATGGCAATCACGGCAGACATGGTGAAGCAGCTGCGCGACAAGACCGGCGCCGGGATGATGGACTGCAAGTCCGCCCTGGCTGAGGCCGACGGCGACGTCGAGAAGGCAATCGCGATCCTGCGCAAGAAAGGCATGGCCAGCGCCGCCAAGCGCGCCGGCCGCGCCACCAAGGAAGGCGTGGTCGGCCACTACATCCACATGGGCGGCAAGGTCGGCGTGCTCGTGGAGGTGAACTGCGAGACCGACTTCGTGGCCCGCACCGACGACTTCCAGGCCCTGGCCAAAGAAATCGCCATGCACGTGGCCGCAGCCGACCCGCGCTTCGTGAGCCGCGACCAGGTGACGACGGCGGAGCTGGAGAAAGAAAAGGACATCTACCGCGCACAGTTCGCGGCATCGGGCAAGCCCGAGGCAGTGATCGAGAAAATCGTCGAAGGCAAGCTGGGCAGCTTCTACGCGCAGATCTGCCTGCTCGAGCAGCCGTCGGTGCGCGACCCCGGCGTGACCATCGAGCAGATGCTGGCGGCGGCCACGGCCAAGACCGGCGAGAACATCACCGTCTCGCGCTTCGTGCGCTTCAAGCTCGGCGAGACCCAGGCGTAAAGGCGACGGCGCGGCGCCCCGGGCAACCTGGGGCTGCGCCGGTCTGGCCTATAATGCCGGCTTGAGATGACGTTGCCGCAGTCCCCTTCCGCTCCGCCCATGCACTACACCCGCGTCCTCCTGAAGTTGTCCGGCGAAGCGCTGATGGGCGAGAGCCAGTACGGCATCGATCCCGATGTCGCCACGCGCATCGCGTCGGAAGTCGCCGACATCCAGTCGGCCGGCGTGCAGACCGCCATCGTCATCGGCGGCGGCAACATCTTCCGCGGGGTTGCGGCCAGCGCCAAAGGCATGGACCGGTCCACGGCCGACTACATGGGCATGCTGGCCACGGTGATGAACGCGCTCGCTCTGCAGGATGCGCTCGAGCAGCAAGGCGTGGCCACGCGGGTGCTCTCGGCCATCGAGATGCGCGCCGTGTCGGAGCCGTTCATCCGCCGCCGCGCCATCCGCCATCTCGAAAAAGGCCGGGTCGTCGTGTTCGCGGCCGGCACCGGCAATCCCTACTTCACGACCGACACCGCTGCGGCGCTGCGCGCGATGGAAGTGAAGGCCGAGGTCATCCTCAAGGCCACCAAGGTCGACGGCATCTACACCGCCGACCCGGTCAAGGACCCCACCGCCACCCGCTACGAGCGCATCTCCTACTTGCAGGTGCTCCAGGATCAGCTGCAGGTCATGGACGCCACCGCCATCTCGCTGTGCATGGACAACAAGCTGCCGATCGTGGTCTTCAACCTGCGCACGCCCGGCAACGTCCGGCGCGTGGTGGCCGGTGAGCCGGTCGGCACGACCGTGACCAGCTAACCCCCAGCGCCGGAACAGACGTCATGGATGCAAACGACCTCAAGGAACTCTACGCGGAAGCCCGCAAGCGCATGGACGGTCAGATCGAGCACGTGCGCCGCGACATGGCCGGCGTGCGCACCGGTCGCGCCAACACCGGCCTGCTCGAGAACATCATGGTCGAGGCCTGGGGCGCCAAAGTGCCACTCAATCAGGTGGCGTCGCTCTCGATTCCGGAGCCGTCGCTGATTCTAGCGCAGCCGTTCGACCCCTCGACCATCGCCAGCCTCGAGAAGGCCATCCGCACCTCCGACCTCGGCCTGAACCCGGCCAGCGACGGCAAGGTCATCCGCATCCCGATTCCGACCCTCACCGAAGAACGGCGCAAGGAACTCTCCAAGCACGTGCACAAGTCGGCGGAAGAGGGCCGCAACCACGTGCGCACCCTGCGGCGCGACGCCAACGACCGCCTCAAGAAGATGCTGAAAGAGAGCCTCATCTCCGAAGACGACGAGAAGCGCGGCCTCGACGAAGTGCAGAAAGTCACCGACCAGGCGATCAAGGCGATCGACGAACTGCAACGCAAGAAAGACGACGACCTGCTCGGCAGGTAGTGAGCGAGCCCATGTTCTTCACGCATCTGGAGTGCAGCGTCCCGTGCGGCGCTGGCCCCTTCGATCCGCGCCAGCTCCACTTCCTGTGCCCCTCCTGCGGCTTGCCGCTCCTGGCCCGCTATGATCTCGATCGGGCTCGCGCCTGGTCACGCGACAGCCTGTCCGGCCGAGCGCCCACCATGTGGCGCTACCGCGAGCTGCTGCCGCTCCTGCCCGGCGATGTCCCGGTCACGCTCGGCGAGGGCTTCACTCCCCTGGCGCATGCTCAGCGTCTCGGTGCTGAGGTCGGCCTCGAGCGCTTGTTCATCAAGGACGAGTCGCTGAACCCCACGAACTCGTTCAAGGCGCGCGGCCAGTCGGCCGCCATCACCCGCGCCAAGGCGCTCGGCGCCGACACCATCGCCCTGCCCACCGCCGGCAATGCCGGCAACGCGGCGGCCGCCTACGCCGCTGCCGCCGGCCTACGCTGCGAGGTCTTCATTCCGAAGGACGCCAAGCAGCCGTTCGTCGATGAATGCCGCCTCTACGGAGCCAACGTCACGCTGGTCGACGG
>JBDTWC010000472.1:0-3422 GCA_040006875.1 Acidobacteriota bacterium
ATCTTCGACATCCGCGACGTGAAAAAGGTGCTGCGCCGCGAGCGCATCGACATCGTGGTGCTGGCCGTGCCAGCCGAGTCGGCCCAGCACGTGCTCGATCAGGTGGCCGGCAGCGGCGTGAAGGCCGTGCTCAACTTCTCGCCCGGATCGTTGAAGGTGCCCGAAGGCATCAAGCTGAAGAGCGTCGACCTCACGGTGTCGCTCGAGAGCCTGTCGTTCTTCCTGGCCCAGGACGACAGCACGTCGTAGTCTCGACCCGATCGCCCAAGGAGGGCTCATGCCCAAACCGCCACGCTTGACCCACCTCGACGCCGACGGCCGCATCCGGATGGTGGATGTCGGCGACAAGGCCGCCACCGCCCGCGAAGCCGTGGCTTCGGGTCATGTGTCGATGTCGGCGGTCGCGCGCCGGGCCATTCGCGCCGGCCGGATCAAGAAGGGCGACCCTCTCCAGGCGGCGCGCCTGGCCGGCATCATGGCGGCGAAGCGCACCGCGGATCTCATCCCGCTGTGTCATCCGCTCGCGCTCACCGGCATCGAGGTGGAACTCACGCACACGCGCACCGGCGTGGCCATCACGGCGCGCGTGCGTACCACCGGACCCACCGGCGTCGAAATGGAAGCGCTCACCGCCGTGACCGGTGCGGCGCTCACCGTCTACGACATGGTGAAGGCCGTGGACAAGACCATGGTCATCGACCAGCTACAGCTCGACGAGAAGTCGGGCGGTCGGTCGGGCCACTACCGGCGCGCGCAGGCTGCGCGCCCGCGCCCGTCGGCGCCGCGTCGCGCGTGATCGTCCTGGTCTCCGTTCAGCAGCCGGTCGCCGCCTGGCAGATTCCGCCAGAACAGGTGGACCGGCTGCGCCTGGCCTTCCCGCATCACGAGATCGTCTACGCCAGGTCGGACGCGGAGCGGGCCGCGGGGCTGTCGCAGTGCGAGGTGGCCTACACCTGGATCCTGTCGCCGGCGGAACTCGACGCCGCCCCGCGGCTGCGCTGGCTGCACTCGTCGGCCGTGGCCGTGGGCACGTTGTGTCTCGACGCGCTGGCCGCTCGCGGCGTGACCGTGACCAACACGCGCGGCGTGCAGGGCGGGCCGATCGCGGAGCACGTCTTCGCCACGCTCCTGGCGCTCACGCACCGGCTGCCGCTGGCCCTCGATCGCCAGCGCGAACGCCTGTGGGCGCAGAACGAGTTCGTGGGCCCGCGCCTGCCGGTGCTGCTGTCGGGTCTGTGCCTGGGTGTGGTCGGCCTCGGTTCGATCGGCACCGAGGTGGCGCGGCTCGGCGCCGCGTTCGGCATGCGCGTGGTCGGCATTCGTCGGCATCCGGAGCGCGGTGCGCCGGAGTGCGTGCAGGCGGTGTGGGGCGCCGACCGTCTCGACGATCTGGCCGCCGCGGCCGACGTGTTGGTCGTGGCCGCACCGCTCACCGGCGAGACCGAGACGCTGCTCGACGCGCGCCGCGTGGGCCGGATGAAAAAGGGCGCGTGGCTCGTGAACGTGTCGCGCGGGCAACTGGTGGATGCCGCCGCGCTCGTCGCCGCGCTCGAGGCGGGCGCGCTGGCCGGCGCTGCGCTCGACGTATTCGCGCACGAGCCGCTGCCCGCAGATTCGCCCCTGTGGCGCGCTCCCAACCTGCTCATCACACCGCACACCTCGGGGTTCCGGCGGGGACATTGGGACGACGCGGTCGAAGTCTTCATCGACAACTTGGGCCGGTGGGATCGAGGCGCGCCGCTCTTGTGGCCGGTCGAGCCCGCGCGTGGCTACTGACGCGCGTCCGTCGGACTACTCGCCGCAACTCGATGGCCTGCGTGCCGTATCGGTCGTGGCCGTGGCCTACTCGCACTGGCTGCCGGCCTGGCAGCTCGGGCTGCCCCTGGGCGCCGGCGTGCATCTCTTCTTCGTGCTGAGCGGCTTCCTCATCACGCGCATCCTGCTGGCGTGTCGCGACCGGCCGCAGCGTGGCGCCGCCGTGGCCCGCTTCTACGTGCGCCGGGTGCGGCGCCTCTTTCCGGCCTTCTATCTCGTGCTCGCGACGGCGTGGCTTGCAAACGTGCCGCTCGTGCGCGACACCTGGCCCTGGCATGCGGCCTATCTCTCCAACCTGCGCATTGCGCTCGACGGGCGTTGGATGGGTCACGTGAGCCACCTGTGGTCGCTCGCGGTGGAAGAACAGTTCTATCTGTTGTGGCCGTGGCTCATCGTGTGGGCGCCGCGGCGCTGGCTGGCGCCGCTGCTCGGTGTAGCCGTGATGGTGGGACCGGTGACGCGATGTGCCGCCGCGGCGAGCGGTCTTGGCGAGTCGTTCTGGGCGCTCGTGCCGGGAGGCAGTGCCGACTCGCTGGCGCTCGGCGCGCTCGTGGCCCTCGGCGCGTGGCGCTCGCCCAACAGGCGAGCCAGTGGGGCGCCGCAGTGGCCCGGCGCGTCGCTGGTGACGGCCGCCGCGCTCGGCTGGTGCGCACTGGCCGCGGCCGACGCGCTCGGTCTACACCTGGCGATGGCGATCGTCGTGTGGCGGCAACTGCTGCAAGGCATCGTCTTCGCGTGGCTGGTGGGCCACGCCGTGAGCGGCTTCGGCGGCCCCGCCGGTCGCCTGCTGGCGCACCGGTGGAGCGTGGCTCTCGGCCGCATCAGCTACGGCGTCTACCTGATTCACCCATTCGCGCCGCTCGTGCTGGCATCGGCGCTCGGCGCCGTGGGGCTCGGGATGTTCGTACCCGTGCATCCGCTGTGGCGAGCCGCGGCCGCGCTCATCACGACGGTCGGGCTCGCGGCGGCCATGTGGCGACTGGTCGAGCGTCCGCTCCGGCAACGGTGATACCTTCTCCGCACACGGAGGAACTCACATGGATCGTCGGCAGGTGCTGCAGGTGGGATTGACGGCGTTGGCGGGTGCAGTGACGGCTCGCGAGGTGGCGGCCGCGCCGCAAGCGGCCGCCGGGGCGAAGGCGGCGACCACGTCGCGGGCGCTCGGGGCGCATCCGCTCGGTGCGTCCTTCGAGGGCTGGCAGGGCACGATGCTCGAGGTGACGTATCCGCCGGGCGCGGAGTCGGCCGCGCATCAGCATCCCGGGCCGACCTTCGGCTACGTTGTGCGGGGCAAGATCCGCTGGGCGATCAACGGCGAGCCGGCGCAAGTCCTCGAGCCGGGGCAGTCGTTCTTCGAGCCGATGGGCTCGGTGCACAGCACCTCGGCCAACGCCAGCGCCACCGAACCGGCGACCATCTCGGTTGTGATCCTGGGGAAGCCGGGTGATCCGATTTCCAAGCCCGCGCCGAAGCCAGGCGACAAATTCTAACGCCGGCGGCGCTTAGAAGACCCGGGCCTGAGGCACCGGCCACCAGCGGATCTGGACCTTGCCGATGATGTATTTCTTCGGCACCATGCCCCAGTGGCGGCTATCGGAGCTGTTGTT
>JBDTWC010000473.1:0-3422 GCA_040006875.1 Acidobacteriota bacterium
CCTTCTCGGCACGCGCTTCCTCGAGCTGGATTTCACTGGCGCAATCCGCATCGGCTTCGAGCCGGCCGTAGCCGGGGTCGGTGCCCAGTTCGCCGCGCCGTCGCTGCGACCGACGACCCACTTCGATGCTTTGCTGCGTGTAATCTTGGAGACCGGCGGAGCCGACGAAGTTGTCGATCTTGAGTTGCGGGACGGCGTCTCCCGCGCCACCATCGACGACAGCGCGCCGTTTCTGGGTGCCCTGGCCGGTGCCGGCTCGCTGATCAGAGCTCTCCTCATCGACGTGCGGCCGAGGGCCGGCAGCGGCACGCCGGAAGTCGTGGTCGTCAACCGGTTCCGGATCCAGCCATGACGCCGATCCTCTCCGCCTCCCTCGCCCTGCTCTGGCTGGCCCAGGCGCCGTCGCCCGTTCAGGATCGCTACGAGCAGGCGGGCCTGGTCGTGACCACCGATCTCGTACCTGCGGAGGGCGATGGGCTGCGTGCCGGCGATCTCGTCAGCCTCCGTTTCACGGTGGCGGACAGTGGCGGCCGGATGCTGGGCGGCACCCGTCCGCGCATCTGGCTGTCGGCGCGTCGCTCCGAAATGGTCAGCACCGAGACGAGCTGCCGCGACAAGATCCGCGGCTTCGTCGCCGGTGAGCTGTCGGTGCGCGCCGATGTCGACCTGAACGCCTCGTTCTTCGTCACGCTCAACGACGACGGGACAGTGGCCTTCATCAACCCGCAGATTGCCTGGAACCGCACCAAGCTGGAGGCCATCGTTCAGTTGCCGTCGCCGGGCCTCGACTGGGCGCTGGCGCCAGACGGTCGCCGGCTCTACGTCACGATGCCCGACGCTGGCGGCGTCGCCGTCATCGATACCGAGACGCGCCGGCTCGAGCGGGTGACGCCGCTGCCCGCCGGTGGCCGGCCGTCGCGGATCGTCGTGGCCGCGGTCGACGGCAGCGTGTGGGTCGGGGCTGACGAAGGGGCAGCGGTCCACGCGCTCGATCGGGACGGCGGCCTGATCACGAGTATTGACGTGGGCGGCGGCCGCCACGTGCTGGCGACCGACACCGGGGGGCGCTGGCTGGTGGTGACCAGCACCACCGCCGACCGCGTCACCGTCATCGACGTCACGAGTCGCACGGTGGCGGCGGCCTTGGCTGTGGCCGGTACGCCGCTGCGCGCGGCCTGGAGCCCGCGCCGGAACGCCTTCTACGTCGCCGGCCTCAACGATGGCCGCCTGCATGCCGTCGAGCCGAGTCCGTGGCGCCTGGCCGCGGTGTTGCAGCTGGAGCCAGGCATCGTCGATCTCGGCGTCGATGAGACCGGACGCTTCGTGCTCGCCGTCAACCAGCTGCGATCGCGCGTCGATATCGTCGACAGCGCGACGGGGCGGCTGCGCGCCCGCACAGGCGTCGTCGCCCAGCCCGATCAGCTGGCGTTCACGAACAGGTTCGCCTACGTGCGCGGCGTCGAGTCGGAGAGCTTCTCCCTGATCGACCTGGCCGGCCTCGAACGTGAGAGCGACGGGGTGGCGCTGCTCGCCGCGAGCGATATCCAGGCCGGGCTCGCCCGGCCGGCTGCCAACCCTGAGGCCATCGGCGTGGCGCCGATGATCGTGCCGTTGCCGGACGGCAAGGGTGCGCTGATTGCCAACGCGCCGGAGCGCCGGCTGTTCTACTACGTCGAAGGCATGCTGGCGCCGATGGGAACGTTCGACAACTACCGGCGCCGCCCGCGGGCGGTGATGGTGCTTGATCGCAGCTTGCGGGAGTCCAGCCCCGGGAGGTTCGAGACCATCTTCACGCTCCCGGAGCCGGGAGCCTACGATGTGGCGCTGCTCCTCGACCAGCCCCAGATTGCCCACTGCCTCACCGTGCATGTGGGGCGTGGGGCGGAGGCGGCGGCCGAGGCGGCGACGGACATCCTCGTTGCACCAATGGCTCCGGTGCTGCGTGCCGCCGGCACACACGCGCGAGTGGCGTTCCATCTGACCGACGCCAGCGGCGCCGCGGTGCGTCGCCGACGCGACGTCCGCGCCGTGATCTTCGCCCCGCCCGGGCTGTGGCAGGCCACGCTCTGGTTGGTGGAAGAGGAGCCGGGCGTCTACGCCGCGGAGGTGGAGCTGCCGGGCGCCGGGACGTTCACGGCTGCGCTGACGCTCGGGATGGCGCACTCGCGCCCGCGCGGCGTACGCACACTGTCGATTATCGCCGTCGACACCGCCTCAACCCAGCGGAGGTAACCATGCGTTACCTATCAGTGCTGGCCCTCGCGTTCGGCATGGTCCTATCCTGTCTTACTGGCACGGCGGCCGCCCAGTCGTCGACGTGGCAATCGATCGACGGCTTGTTTCCGTCCGTCACCGTTCGCGACCAGAACGGCGTGGCCCACCGATTCGACGCCGACCTGATTGGCGACCGCCTCGTCGCTATCAACTTCGTCTTCACGTCCTGCACGATCATCTGTGGGCCGCAGAGTGCCATTTTCCGGTCGCTGCAGCGTGAGGGGGCGCGCCGCGGGCTGGCGCTGACGCTGGTCTCGATCACGCTCGACCCCGTGCGCGACACACCGGACGTGCTGCGCGCATATGCCGCGACCTTCGAGGCCGGTCCAGGCTGGCACTTCGTGACCGCGGACAGCCGCGAGCTCGATCGGCTGGTGTCGTCGCTGGGCCTGCTCGCCGGCGGTGATCCGCGGACGCACGCGCCGGTGGCACTGATAGTCAACGGTCGCGCCGGCCGGTGGACCCGGGCCAACGCGCTGGCGCCGGTCGGTGCCCTCGCCGACCTCCTCACCGAGGCCTCGCGCCTGAAGCCGCGGACGGGCGAGAGCGGAGGCCGGCCGTGACATTGTTGCGCGTCCTGGTCGTGCTGTCGTCGCTGGTCGTGGCGACCGCGGCCGCGCCTCCGCCGGAGACGCCCAGGGATACGCTCGTGCGTGCCGGCCGCGATCTCTACCGCGGCGCCGGGCCTCGTAACGTGACCGCGCGACTGGAGGGAACCGAACTGCTCGTCAGCCACCGGCAGATGCGCTGCGCGCAGTGCCACGGCGCCGACGGGGCTGGCGGGACCGAAGGTGGCGTCGTCGTACCGACCTTGCAGTGGCCGGCGCCTGGCGTCGGCGCGGACGGCAGCGGCGAAGCATCCGCGGTGGCGCGCTACGACGAGGCACGCTTCATGCGGGCGGTGGCCCAGGGCGTCGGCTCGGAGGGACGGCCCCTGTCGTCGGTGATGCCGCGGTTCGACGTGACGCCACGGGAAGCCGCTTCGCTGTTCGCCTATCTGCGTGCGTTGGCCGACGATCGGCCTGTCGATCCCGGGATCGCCACTGACCGGCTACGCCTCGGGGCGGTGCTGCCGTTGTCTGGGTCGCTCGCGGCGCAGGGCGAGGCCGTGGCGGCGACGCTCCGCGCCTTTGCCGACACCGTCAATC
>JBDTWC010000474.1:0-3420 GCA_040006875.1 Acidobacteriota bacterium
TCTGCCACTGGACGAGGTCGACGCCGGTGACCATCTCGGTGACCGGGTGCTCGACCTGCAGGCGCGTGTTCATCTCGAGGAAGTAGAACGAGCCGTCCTCGTCGAGCAGGTACTCGATCGTTCCGGCGTTGGTGTAGCCGACCTGACGGGCCACCGAGGCGGCGGCGCTGGTCATGCGGCGGCGCAGCTCGGGCGACACGGCCAGCGACGGACTCTCTTCGATCACCTTCTGATGACGACGCTGGATCGAGCACTCGCGTTCCACGAAGGTCACGACCGTGCCGTGGTGGTCGCCGAGCAACTGCACTTCGATGTGCCGCGGGTGCATGATGCGGCGCTCGACGTAGACGGCCGAGTCACCGAACGCCGATCCGGCTTCGGAGCGGGCCGCGCGCAGCGATCCCGGCAGCTCCGCCGGCGTCGCCACCATGCGCATGCCCTTGCCGCCGCCACCGGACACGGCCTTGAGCATCAGCGGATAGCCGATGCCCGCGGCGATCTCCAGCACGTCTTCATCCGACACATTGACGTCGAGGGGCGTCTCGGTGCCGGGCACCACGGGCACGCCGGCGGCCATCGCCGCCTGGCGGGCCGCGGTCTTGCTGCCCATGAGCTCAATCGCCTCGGGCGACGGGCCGATGAAGGTCAGGCCGGCATCGCGGCAGGCGCGGGCGAAGTCTTCGTTTTCGGCCAGGAACCCGTAGCCGGGATGCACCGCGTCGGCGCCGCTCTTTCGGGCCACGTCGAGCAGCGTGTCGATGCGCAGGTAGCTCTCGCGGGGCGGACTGGGGCCGACCGGCCAGGCGTGGTCGGCCATGCGCACGTGCAGGGCGGCCCGGTCGCAGTCGCTGTAGACCGCCACGGTGGCAATCCCCAAGTCGCGGCAGGCGCGGATGACGCGCACGGCGATCTCACCGCGGTTGGCAACTAACACCTTGGTAACCGGCACAACTACCATAAAAGTCTAACACTTGGCGGCACCGGGCGGGGCCACCCTGTGGCCCTACAACGGGATGTTGCCGTGCTTCTTGGGCGGATTCTTGTCGCGCTTGTTCTCGAGCGTGGCCAGCGCCTGGATCAGCTTCTTGCGGGTCGTGCGCGGCAGGATCACCTCGTCGACGAAGCCGCGTTCGGCCGCCACGTAGGGATTGGCGAACTTCTCGCGGAACTCGGCCACCTTCTGCGCGCGCATCGCCACCGGGTCGGCCGCGCTCTCGATCTCGCGCCTGTAGAGGATATTGGCGGCGCCCTCGGCGCCCATCACCGCGATCTCGGCCGTGGGCCACGCGTAGTTGAAGTCGGTGCGGATGTGCTTGCTGGCCATCACACAGTAGGCGCCGCCGTAGGCCTTGCGCGTGATCACGGTGATCTTCGGCACGGTCGCTTCGGCAAACGCGTAAAGGAGCTTTGCGCCGTGGCGGATGATGCCGCCGAACTCCTGCGCGGTGCCGGGCAGAAAGCCGGGCACGTCCTCGAAGACGACCAGCGGGATGTTGAAGCAGTCGCAGAAGCGCACGAAGCGCGCGCCCTTTACCGACGCGTTGATGTCGAGCGTGCCCGCCAGCTGGGCCGGCTGATTGGCCACGATGCCCACCGGCCGGCCGCCGAGGCGCGCGAAGCCGACCAGGATGTTCTTGGCGTAGTGCTCATGGACCTCCACGAACCCGCCGTCGTCGACGACGGTGGAGATGAGGTCGTGCATGTCGTAGGGCTGGCTGGACGAGGCGGGCACGAGCGAGTCGAGGGTGGCGTCTTCGCGATCCTCTGGATCGTCGGTGGCGACGCGCGGCGCCTCGTCGAGGTTGTTCGAGGGCATGAACGAGAGCAGTTCGCGCACGAGCGCGATGCACTCGCGGTCGTCGTCCACGGCGAAGTGGGCCACACCGCTCTTCTCATTGTGCGTCATGGCGCCGCCGAGCTCTTCTTTCGTCACGTCCTCGTGGGTCACGGTCTTGATGACGTCGGGGCCGGTGATGAACATGTAGCTCGACGACTTCACCATCACGATGAAGTCGGTGATCGCCGGCGAGTAGACGGCGCCGCCGGCGCACGGGCCCAGAATCGCGGAGATCTGCGGCACCACGCCGCTCGCCAGCGTGTTGCGCAGGAAGATGTCGGCATAGCCGCCGAGCGACAGCACGCCTTCCTGGATGCGCGCGCCGCCCGAGTCGTTGAGCCCCACGATCGGCGCACCCGCCTTCATCGCCATGTCCATCGCCTTCACGATCTTGGCAGCGTTGGTCTCCGAGAGCGAGCCGCCGAACACGGTGAAGTCTTGCGCGAACGCGTAGACGACGCGGCCGTCGACGCGGCCGTGGCCGGTGACCACGCCATCGCCGGGCACGAGCTGCGTGGCCATGCCGAAGTCGAGGCAACGATGGGTGACGAGCTTGTCCATCTCCTCGAAGGTGCCCGGATCGAAGAGCAGCTCCATGCGCTCGCGGGCGACCAGCTTGCCGGCGGCGTGCTGGCGGCGCAGCCGCTCCTCGCCGCCGCCCAGTTCGGCCCGGCGCTCGAGGGCGCGCAACGTCTCAATCGGGTCGCTCATTCGGCCTCGACACACGGATTGCTGAGGGCCCCGACGCCCTGCACCTTCACCATCACGCGATCCCCGGGCACGAGCGGTCCGACGCCCGAGGGCGTACCGGTGGTGATCACGTCGCCGGCTTCGAGGGTGCAGAAGCGCGTCAGCCACTCGATGATTTCGGGCACCGGAAAGATCAGCTCGCGCGTGTTCGAGTGCTGACGCTGCTGGCCGTTGACCCAGCCCTCGACCTCGAGCGCCGCCGTGTCGAGTCCGACCGCGATGCAGGGGCCGAGGGCGCAGAACGTGTCGAAGCCCTTGGCGCGCGAGTACTGCACGTCGCTGGCCTGCAGCTCGCGCGCGGTGACGTCGTTCAAACAGGTCACCCCGAGCACGTAGTCCAGCGCGTCGCGCGCCTTCACGCGCGACGCGCGCCGGCCGATGACCACCGCCATCTCCGCTTCGTGCTCGACGCGGCCACACCACGACGGGATGCGGATGCCGGCCTCAGGGCCGATCACCGAGCTGGGCGGCTTGATGAAGAGCAGTGGCTCCTCCGGAATGGCCTTCCCCATCTCGGCGGCGTGGTCCTTGTAGTTCAGACCGATGGCCATGACCTTCGAGGGCATCACCGGCGCCAGGAAGGCGCGCAGCGGCTCGCCCACTCCAGCACCCGTGCGGTAGTCGCTGAAGAGGTCGCCCTCGAGCCAGTAGAGCGCGCCGTCGCGCTCGACCACGAGGCGGCCACCCATCCCCTGTCGCACTCGATAGATTTTGTCCATGCTTTGTGTTCTTCGCAAACGCCGGGACCCGCGCCCCGGGCCCGCCTATTGTCGCGCCGATTCCTCGGCCCGATTCGAGGGCAGGCTGCGGTTCGGCGGCGTGGCCGAGTCTAC
>JBDTWC010000475.1:0-3418 GCA_040006875.1 Acidobacteriota bacterium
CGAAAACGTCAACGTGGCCAATCCCGACATCGAGAATCTCACGGTGGCCAATCCCGACATCGAGAACCCCGATATCGAGAACCCGGACATCGAGAATCCCGACATCGAGAATCCCGACATCGAGAACGGCGCGATCGCCGACGTGACCTGGACGGTGTCGAACACCGGCAACACGACCTCGGCCTTCAACGTGAATCTCTTTCTCGCCAATGCGGGCGTGCCGGCGGGCACCAAGACACAGCTCATCGTCTACAAGGTCTACAAGACGCCGGTGATCGACCCGAACGGCTGCGATCTGCGCACCGAATCGCGCAATCTCATGCTCTTCAACGTGCCCAATCCGAACTTCATCACGCCTGGCCAGACGCTGCCGAACCAGAACGACCCGTCGGACACCAACGCCACGCTGTGGCTTGCGCCCGGCGAAGTGGGACGCGTCACGCTGCGCGTGTTCGATGACGACACCTCGAACAACGTGATCTTCACGAACCTCGACGGGTCCACGGCGTCGATCGATCCGCGCTTCAACCCCGCGACCGTGGTGACGGCGGGCATTGCCGGCCAGGGCGTGGACGTGCTCGATCCTCTCGGGGCGACCAGGCCGCCGGTCGTGACCACGACGGGGACCAACCTCGTCTACCTCCAGCAGCCGTCCACCGTGTTGCCGGGCGCGATCATGACGCCGCCGGTGAGCGTGCGCGTCTATGACAACGCGGGCGCGACGCTGGCCGGCGTGCAGGTGGCGCTGACGTTGCTCAACGCGCCGGGGGCCGTGCTGTCGGGCGGCCTGGCGGCCTCGAACGCAAGTGGCATCGCGACGTTCCCGGCCCTGTCGATCAGCGCTCCGGCGGCTGCCGCCTCGCTGCGTGCCGCGGCTACCTCGCCGGGCGTGGTGGCGGCCGGCACCTCCGCGCCGTTCGCGGTGGCGCTGCCCACCATTCCGGCCGCAGTCACGATCACCAATTTCTCGAGCATCTTCGATGGCACGCCCAAGTCGGTCAACGTCGCCACGCTTCCGCTGGGGCTGGCTACGGCGGTCACCTATGACGGCAGCCCGACGGCACCGGCGGCGATCGGGGCCTACCTTGCTCAGGCGACGGTGACGAGTCCAGGCTACGCGGGCTCGGCTTCAGCCGTGTTGAAGGTCGCATCGACGCTGGCCGCAGGTGGCGGCGGCGGCGGGCCGTACCAGCGGTATTGCGGGCCGGGCGTGTTCGCCAACGGGATCGCGGTCAGCCCGGCCAACGAGTCCTTGTGGAACGCGCAGCTACGCTGCAGCGACTCGAACCACCCGCCGAACTTCGGAAACACTGACACGCCGCCGTTCAATACGGCGCTCACGCTCCTGGCGTGCCCGGCGGGTCAGGTCATGGTGGGCCTCTCGGGCCGGAGCGGCCCGATCTCCTGGGCACCGACGGCCGATTTCATGATTGCGGTTGCGCCGCGCTGCCAGTTGCCGTCAGGAGGAGCCGTCACCGAGCCGTTCCTGGCCGAGCCTGGCTTCGCGGCCGGCACACCCTTCTTGCTCGACTGCCCGGCCGGAAGGGCCGTGACGGGAGTGGTTGGAGGTTCAGGTGCCATCGTCGACTCGATCGCGCTCGTGTGCGGAGCGCTGCCGGCAGCACCGCCGACGCCGACCATCACGTCGGTTAATCCGGCGGCTCAGGTGGCCGGGTTTCAGATGCTGACGATCAACGGCACCAGTCTTCCAGCGACGGGAGAGACCGACGTGCTCTTCAATCAGGGCGGCCCGGACATCACGGCGGATTACCTGTGGGGCGCCAGCCCGACTCGCGTCATCGCGCGCCTGCAGTCCGGCGTGCTGACACCCGGCGCTGCGACCACCGTGCGGCTGAAGAACCCCGGGAACACAGTCACGTCCAACGCGTTCCCGATCACGATCTCGAATACTCCGGGAACGCCCGTGTTCACGTCTCTGCTGAATCAATGCACCGGCGGCACGTCGATCACGACAGTGAATCCGGGCGGGCCGTTTGCGGTCGAGGGTGACGGCATCGATACGTCCGGCACCTCGATGGTTTGGACGCCCATCTCGGCGGGGGGCTCCGTCATCACGCAAAGCGGCACGACGTCCACGGGCGGGCCAACGGGCCGGGTCTGTTCGTTCTTCCCGACGGGTGCGCCGGCCGGACTCACGACGGGCACTTGGAACCTACAACTCCAAGTGCAGGTAGGGGGCTTTCCGAGCGCGCTCAGCAACGGCATCGTGGTGACGGTGCCTTAAGGCGCAGGCTCCTCGCCGAATTCGGGCATGAACGGGTAGGGGCCGTGGCCTCTGCCCGTCGCATCTTCCGTGCACCGTGCGATGATTCCGGGACGAATGCCAATTGAACCTGCGGCGGGGGCCGGCGCGGGCGGCGACTTCGATCCGACGATCGCGCCGTTCACGGCGGATCACACCCCGAACCCGAGTACGACGACGTCGATCACCGGCATCGAGAGCGCCGTCGGCCTCGGCGCTCTCGGTCCAGATGAGACGGTGGCGTCGGCCGCCATCGACCGCGATCGCACCATCGACACTGGCGTCGGTGATCCGGACCAGACGCGGCCCCCGGACGCCGCCGACCTCGACCGCACCTATGCCCCCGCCACCGCCGACGGCGACCTGACCTTCCCGCCGGGCGGCGCGCCGCCCGAGCCCGGCGGGGCGCTGCCGCCTGGCACCAAGCTCGGCACCCGCTACACCATCCTGAAGCTGCTCGGCCGCGGCGGCATGGGCGCCGTCTACCAGGCCTACGACGACGAGCTCGAAGTGGCCGTCGCCATCAAGACGATCCTCACGGGCAAGGGCAGCGACGAATTCACGCGCCGCGACCAGGTCAGCCGCTTCAAGAGCGAGCTGCTGCTGGCGCGCCAGGTCACGCACAAGAACGTCGTACGTATCCACGACCTGGGCGAGTTTCGCGGGCTGAAGTACATCACCATGAGCTACGTGGCCGGCGAGACGCTGACCGCGCTCATCAAGCGCGTCGGCCCGCTGCCGGTGCCGCAGGCACTGGCCCTGGCGCGGCAGATCGCCGACGGCATCGCGGCGGCGCACGCGGTCGGCGTCGTGCACCGCGATCTCAAGCCCGACAACGTAATGGTCACGCCCGATGGCCAGGCGCTGATCATGGACTTCGGCATCGCATCGCCGTCCGAGAGCGCCAAGGGCGGCGGGGAGATCGTCGGCACCATCAGCTATATGGCGCCGGAGCAGGCCACCGGCCAGCCGGTGGACGCTCGCGCCGATATCTACGCCTACGGACTCATCTGCTACGACATGCTGCTCGGGCGCCAGCGCCTGAAGAAGCACGAGAAGCCGATGGACGAACTGCGGGCGCGCTTCGCCGCGGCGCCGGCCGCCGTGCGCACGGTGCGCTCCGACGTGCCCGAGGCGTTCGAGTCGGTGGTCACC
>JBDTWC010000476.1:0-3413 GCA_040006875.1 Acidobacteriota bacterium
AGTGGTGCAGGCATTGGCCGTCGACTTCGACGTGACCGACATCGCCGCCGCGGCGGTGGCGTTGTTCCATGCCGCCGGCGAACCGCCACCTGGCACCACCCCCGACACGGAGACGCTACCGGAACGTCCGGCCCGGCCGTCGTACGACGATCGGCGTCCGCCCCGGGGCGACAGTCGCCCGCCGCGGCGTGACGATCGCGGCGACAGCCCCCGGCCGGCTCGGGCCGAGGGCGACTACGAACGTCGTCCGGCCCGCGCGGCCAAGCCCGCCGGCGCCTACGGCGCGAAGGAACCCTACCCCGCCAAGGCGCCGCGCGCGCCGCGAGCCAGCGGTCCCGATGGCGCCGGATTCGATCCGGCCGAGGCGGTGATGCTGACGTTCAGCGTCGGCCGCAACAGCGGCGTGCGGCCCGGCGACCTGGTCGGCGCGATCACCAACGAGTCGGGGATCACGTCGCGCGAGCTGGGCGCCATCAACATCACGCCCAGTTCGTCGATGGTCGAAGTAGCGGGCCCGGTGGCCGCCACGGTGCTCAAGGCCATGAAGGGCAAGACCATTCGCGGCGAGACGTTCGAGGTGAAGGTGCTCAAACGCGCGACCACGTAGCGCCTGCCGTCACCGACTCACGTCCAGGGCTGACCGCCATCAGGATGCGCTGAGACCGGAAACCCCGATCGCCGCGACGGCGAATGGGGTTTCCGCTACTACTGCGCGGCCGCTCGCATCGCAAACGGGTTCTCGTCGGCGCACGGTGGTGGCGGCTTCCTGATCGAGTTCTGCGAGCAGGGCGTCGATGATGGCCCTGGGGTTCTCCTAGGCGAGCAGGTCGCCACCGTCTTCCTCAGCAGCCGTGCGGACGCGCTCGTGCAAGGCCGTCCAGCCACTGCCGATGTTCTGGCGCATGTTCTCGGGGAAGGGCCCGAACATCGTGTGCGTGAACGTGATCATGGTGCCGTCATCGGTCTCGGCCAGGCGGTATTGCAGGTTCGACATGGCCCCGGTAGACATGAAGAGCGGCCCCCAGATCTCGAGCAGCGAATTCCGCTTGATGCTCTGCACGAAGCCCCACAGGTGGCCGTCGTCGCCGCCGAGCGTGCGATACCAGCGACCGCCCGGATGCGGTTCGATCACCATCGGCATGGGCACGCCCTCGTGGGTCTGGTTCTGACGGCCCATTTGTACCAGCAGCGACGCGAACGTCTTCTCGATTGACGCGCGCACCAGAATCGATTCCGTGATCGTGAACGTGTCGGTGGGCGAAGCGGTCGTGCTCATCGTTCCTCCTCGGCATGGGCCTTGATGCGGCGCAGCTGCGAGCGCCAGTGCTTGGCGAACAGGCTGCTCCACTCGTGAATGCTGCGCAGCGTCTCTGCGTTGGTGCGGTAGATCACTCGGCGACCGTCCTTTCTGAGGCGCACGAGCTCCACGTCGCGCAGCACCTGGAGGTGCTTCGACACCGACGGCTGCCCCAGGTGCAGCGCGTCGGCAATCTCGTTCACCGACCGTTCCTCACCGGCCAGGAATTCGAGAATCTGTCGGCGCCGGGGTTCGGCGATGGCGCTGAATGCATCGGACGTGGTGGACGCGCGAGCCATGTCCTTCTTATACATTCCGATATGGGAATATGTCAAATCGAGGGTGGTCCACCCCGCTCCCTTTCACGAACGTAATTGTCCGGCCGACCCGCCCTGGCGCTGCCGCGTCCGGTGTACGATTCGGACCAATGGAAGTGACGCTGCTCACGAAGGCCGTAATTCTCGGCTTGATCGAAGGACTCACAGAATTCCTGCCGGTGTCGTCGACCGGTCACCTCATCCTGGCCGGCGACCTGCTCGGGTTCAACACCCCACAGGGCAAGGTCTTCGAAGTGGTGATCCAGACCGGCGCAATGCTGGCCATCGTGTGGGAATACCGAGCCCGCTTCATGACCACACTCAGCGGGCTCGGCGCGGTCGGCCCGGCGCGACGGCTGGTCGTGAATCTGCTCATCGCCTTCATCCCGGCCGCGGTGCTCGGCCTCGCGTTCGGAAAGTACATCACCGCGCATCTGTTCAGCCCGATTCCGGTCGCCACCGCGTTCATCGTCGGCGGCCTGGTGATTCTGTGGGCCGAGCGGCGCGACCACGTGGTGCGCGTGGCCGACGTCGACAGCATGAACGCGCTCGATGCCCTGAAGGTCGGCTGCGCGCAGTGCCTGGCGCTCGTGCCCGGCATGTCGCGAGCCGGATCGACCATCATCGGCGGGTTGCTCTCGGGTCTGTCGCGCACCGCCGCCACCGAGTTCTCGTTCTTTCTGGCGGTGCCGACGCTGATGGCCGCGGGCGGCTATCAGTTGCTCAAGGAACGCGACCTGCTCTCCGCGGCCGACGTCAGTTGGTTCACGGCCGGCGGCGTGGCCGCCTTCCTGGCGGCCTTCGTGTGCGTGCGCTGGCTGATTCGCTTCGTGAGCCGCCACGACTTCTCGGTGTTCGCGTGGTATCGCATCGCCTTCGGGGTCACCGTGCTGGTCACGGCCTACACCGGACTAGTGGAGTGGTCGGCGCGTTAGGAGCTGCGATGAGCACACGCACGCGAGTCTGGGCGGCAATGGCGCTGGCGTGCGTGATGGCGGGGAGCGCTTCGGCCCAGCGTTTCCGCGTGCCCGAAGGGCCGTGGGTGCCGGCGCGCTTCCCGCCGCCCACCTTCCACGACGGCGGCTTCACCCACTGCAAGATCATGTACCAGAGCGTGCGCCGCGAAGCCAACGGCATGGGCTGGGCCACCGACTATCCCTACGCCGCCATCAACCTGCTGACGCGTGTGAAGGAACTCACCAAGACCCACGTCAGCATGGACGCCGCGGGCGAACCCAACTACTGGGTGGTGCGCCTGACTGACGACGCGCTCTTCCAGTGCCCGTTCACGATGGCCAGCGACGTGGGCACGGCCGGGTTCTCGGCCGAGGAAATCGCGCGCCTGCGCGCCTACCTGCTCAAGGGCGGCTTCCTCTGGGTCGACGACTTCTGGGGCTCGCGGGCGTGGGAGCAATGGACCTCGCAACTGAAGCGGGCCATGCCGGAGTACCCGATCGAGGCGGTGCCGTCCGACCATCCGATGATGCGCACCATGTTCGACATCAAGGCTGCGCCGCAGGTGACGAGCATCAACTTCTGGCGGCGCAGCGGCGGCTCCACGTCCGAGCGCGGCGACGACAGCCCACGCGCCGATCTCGAGATGATGAGCGATAAGAGCGGCCGCATCATGGTGCTCATGACCCACAACACCGACATCGGCGACTCGTGGGAACGCGAGGGCGAAGACCGCGACTTCTTCCTCCAGTTCTCGCCCGACGGCTACGCGCTCGGCATCAACGCCGTGCTCTACACCCTCACGCACTGAGCATCGTCCCGAGTCATGCGCGCCGTCGTTTCCC
>JBDTWC010000477.1:0-3410 GCA_040006875.1 Acidobacteriota bacterium
GTTGCCCCAGATCGACGCCAGCGCCAGCTTCACCGCCTCCCAGATCTGCTGCATGAACGGCTCGTTCGTTCGCGCTCTTACTTGGCCGCGGCGGCAGCCGGGGGCGGCGTGTTCTCGCGCACCTGGTCGCCTTCGAACAGGCTGCGCACGCTGTCGAACGGGCCGGTGATGACCCGGTCGCCTTCCTTGAGGCCCGACGCCACTTCGAAGTAGCGCTCGCCGGCGATGCCGACGCGCACGACGACGAACTGCGCCTTGCCGTCGCGAATCACGAAACAGCCCTCCGCTTCCTTGCGCGTGTGTCCTACCGGCAGTTCCGTGGGGAGGGCAGTCGAGGTGTCGGCCTTGGGCGCGCCGAAGCCGAAGCTGAAGCGGGACGTGGGCGCGGGTCGCACGCGCGGCACCACGGCGCCGGCTTGGTCGTACTCGAGTTCGCGCACGGTCAGGGCCTGAATCGGCACGGCCACGACATTGGCCTTGCTCGAGGTCGAGATCTCAGCGGTGGCGGTGAAGCCCGGACGGATCTCCGGCGCGGCCTCATCGAGTGTCACCACGACCTTGAAGTTGGTGGCGGTGCGCGTGCCGGCGGCCGCGGCCGTGGTCTGGATCGGGCTGTTGCCGATCTCGGTGACCTTGCCGGGGAACGTCTTGCCGTCGATGGCGTCGATGGTCACCGTCGCCTTTTGACCGATCCGCACCAGCGGGACATCGGTTTCGTCCACTTCCACTTCGGCTTCAATGACCGACATGTCGGCCACCGTCAGCAGCACCGTGCCGGCGTTGTTCATGGTGCCGACGACCACGTTCTCGCCCTCTTCGATGTTGCGCCGGGTGACGATGCCGTCGAAGGGCGACACGAAGCGCGACTGCGACAGGTTGTAGCGGCTGTTGGAGAGGCCCGCCTCCTGCTGGCGCACGCCCTCTTCGCGGGTGCGGATCTCCTGCTGACGCGCGTTGATGTCGCTCTCGCGCATCTGCACTTCCGCTTCTGCCTTCTCGAGCGTCTCGCGGGTGGTGAGTCCGGCGTCCCACAACTCCTGCTGGCGCTTGTAGGCCTGGCGGGCCACGTCGAGGCTCGCCTTTGCGCTCTGGACGGTGACCCGCGACTGCTCGAGTGCGGTACGGGCGCCGGCCACGGCCGCTTCGTCGCGCCGGACGACGCTCTGCGCGGCGACCGGATCGATGAGCAGGAGGAACTGGCCCGACTTGACCAGGTCGCCCTCGCGCACGCCGATCTGGGTGACGCGGCCCATCGACTGGGCGCTGATGTTGACCGACCGCTTCGGCTCGATTTTCCCCGACGCCGAGACGAGCGCCTCCAGGTCGCGGCGCTGCACGTTCTCGGCCGTGACCAGCGTGCCCTTGGGCTGACGCGAACGCATGTAGACGCTGCCGGCAATGCCGGCTACGACGATCAGACCGAGCACCCACGGCCATTTTTTCCGGAACACGATTACGACCCTCCCGTCAGCAGCACCGCCGCAGCTACGACCGCCGCGACGCCCGCATATGTGGCCACCAGCGGCGCCAGGAAACCGCGGGCCCGCCCGCCGGCCAGAGCCGCACAGCCCATCGCCAGCAGCAGCACCCACCACAAGCCGAAGGCCTCGACCGTGCCCAGGAACCGGGCCACCGCCGAGCCTTCATCGAAGAACGGCAGCAAGGCTGCCAGATTGAACGGACTGGTGAGCGACTCGCGCACCAGGTGGAATGGTGTGGCCATGACCTGTTGCACGACCAGCGCGACGCTGGCGTGCACGGCCACGCTCAGGCACTGCACGAACGTCACCGCGGCGCGTCGCCTCAGCCACAGGAAGAGGCCCACGGCCACCGTCACGGTGACCGGCGGCGTCAGGAGCAGCCGTCCGCCGCTCGTGAAGTAGACCCAGAGGGGCGGGTCGGACTGCATCTGCGCGTAGGTGGCGTCATCGACCTGCCGGCCGAGACCTTCAACCACCCGTACCCGCTCGTCGACCAGGCCCTGGCGACCCACGGCCGTGGACAGCAGCACCCCGGCGGCGGCTGCCCATACTGCCAGGAGCAGCACCCAGGTCGCCACCACGGTTGAAAAAGGCAAGCGCACGGCGTCGGCCATGGCTGAACGCGGGGCCGAGACCAGGCGGATGAGTCGGCCGGCCACAGTCATGGCCGGAGGGTTGCTAGAGATGGTCATTCTAAGGTGGGGGAGTCGGCCGACGTCGGCGGTTCAGCCCAAGTGTAATACGACCGACGGCGCCGGAATGTTTCGGCGTGCGGACGCAAGTCGCTGAGCGTGATGGACTTCCAGGCGGCCAGTGAGCCTGGCCAGAGAATCGGCCGCGACCGCCCGCGACGACGAGGTCGGCGTGGCGAGGGGAGAGAGCGTAGACGAAATCGTAATTTCCTGGCGCGATCGGGGCGCAATTCTGACCCCCAGCGGGGGGTGGTGCTAGAACCGGCACCGAATTCTTGCGGTCGACACCGGCAGCGTCACACGATTCTGCACGGTTCGGCGCCGCGCCCTGGGGTGGCGCGGCCGGAGCAGCCTGCAGCCAAAGCGCCGGCTGACCGAAAAGGTAATGGGACGACAGGCCTGGAACCCCTCCACGTACTGAGACCGAAGGCGGACTGAACGACATGGCGGTGCGGATCGGTGAGCTGCTCCTCAAAGAGAAGCGGATTACCCCAGAACAACTTCAGGAAGCGCTGAGCTACCAGCGCTCGAATGGCGGCAAGCTCGGCGCCAACCTGGTGAAGCTCGGCTTCGTCAAGGATGAAGAGATCACGTCCCTGCTGTCGAAGCAATACGGCGTGCCCTCGATCTCGCTGAACCAGTTCGAGATCGACCCCGCCGTGATCAAGCTGGTGCCGGCCGAGACGGCGCACAAGTACCAGATCATCCCGCTCAGCCGCGTCGGGGCCACGCTCACAATCGCGATGACCGACCCGACCAACGTCTTTGCCCTCGACGACCTGAAGTTCATGACGGGCTACAACGTGGAGCCCGTGGTGGCGTGGGAGACGGCCGTTCTCGACGCCATTCAGAAGTACTACGGCGCGCCGGGCACCGGCGGCAAGAACAGCCAGAAGGTCGTCGAGGCGGCGCCGGGCGAGAGCGCGCTCGAAATCGCGACGCGCGCGATGCAGGAAATGCCGCTCATGGACGCCGACGACGTCGAGATTCTCGACGAAGTCGACGAGATCAGCGCCGAGGCGCTGACGCGGCAGGGCGAAGAAGCGCCGGTCATCAAGCTGGTCAACGTGATCCTCATGTCGGCCATCTCGAAAGGCGCCAGCGACATCCACGTGGAGCCGTACGAAAAGGAGTACCGCGTCCGGTACCGCATCGACGGCCTGCTGCACAACGTGATGAGTCCGCCGCTCAAGATGAAGGACGCCATCACGTCGCGCATCAAGATCATGGCCAAGCT
>JBDTWC010000478.1:0-3409 GCA_040006875.1 Acidobacteriota bacterium
GTGCTCTTCGAGATAGAGAGCCACCTGCTCGTCGCTCACACGGCGGAGCAGCGGTCGGGCAATCCACCAGGCCCCAAGCGCGGCGATGGCCGCCACGGTGGCGATGCGGAAGGCGAGGATGGCGTTGGGGGTGAAGCGCAGGGCTTCAAGCGCGATGCCGGCGCCGATGAGCACCACCGCGCCGCCGACCAGCACCCGGAACAACCCGCGCACCAGCAACTTGCGCCGCCAGCGCGCGCGCACGCCGCCGATGACGCCGGCAACGCCGCCCGTGGCCGTATTCGATCGCTCGTGGAGCATTGCTCCTCCTGGTGCCGGGTGCGCGGAAACGCGTCTACGCCACGCCGCCGGACATGCGGCTGGCGACCACGGATTCCCCGATGAGCAGCAGCATACCTGCTAGGAGCAGGTACCACCACAGCCGTTGCGACTGCTCGGTGACCTCGTCCCGGGGCGCCGTGGCGGACGCCGCCGAGCTGGCGGTCGTGTCGCTCGCGCCGGTGACCGCGGCCGTGATCGTGGCCGGGTCGATGCTCGCGAGATCAGACTCCGTCAGGTCGACGTTGGCCGCCACCACCGCCGGCTCACCGCCGTCGTTTCCGCCCTGGCGCACCTCGTAGAAGCCGGGCATGGTCACCTCGAACGCGTCGCCGCGGGCCGCGTCGAGCGGCACCGGCCGGCCGTTGGGATCGACGGCTACCCGCGGCCGTGAAGCATTGGCTGCCGAGTCCGGCGCCGCCACCTGACCCACGGTGAGCGACGGCGGCCGATCGCGAAAGGCGGCCAGCGTGCGCATGAGTTGGTGTACGAACGGCAGGAACACCGGCTTGAGCGCCACGTCGTTCCACGACAGGTCGAGGCTGGTCGTCCACACCGCGATCCGTCCGGCCCCCACGGCCTTCTCGACCAGCGCCGGCTGGCCGTCGTCGTAGCGCGCGAGCACCCGGGTGCCCGCTGACGGCGTGAGCCGCCGGTAGCCGTAGACACGCACGCTCGAGAAGTCGCCGCTTCGGGGCGCGCGGAATGGGGCGAAGATGGCGTGGCCGTACTCGAGACCGCTCAGGCGCGCGACCTCGCCGCGCGAGCGATCGACCGGGTCGGCGAGCACGCCCGGCAGCGCCGGATTCTGCGCCCACGAGGCCCGTGCCGCGGCCACGAGCAGCACGCCGCCGCCGCCCTCGGCGAAGCGCTCGACCCGGCCGGTCGTGGCCTCGTCGAGCGGCGCGTCGTGCACGATCAGCACCTGCGCGCCGGCGAGGTCGGCGTCGGTGAGGGCATCTGTGGTCACGCTCGTGACCGCGAAGCGCGGCGCCTCGCCAATGGCCAGTGCGCGCCGCAGGTAGGTGTCGTCGGCGCCGCGTGAGGCGGGCGAGACCACGAGCACTGGCACCGGTGTGGACGGCGTGAGCAGGACGTTGAAAGCGTTGTCGGCGTCGAGGGCGTCGGCGGCGACGCGCACCACCGCGCGCATCGCGCCCGGCGTCAAGGTGATCGGGGCGAAGATCGCCGCGGCCGAGGCTTGCGGCGCCACCGCGAGGGTTTGCGTCTCCACGACCCGGCCGTTGATCTCGAGCGCCACGGTGACGCCGCTCACCGGCTGGCTGCCGCGGTTGGTGACCCCCGAGGTGATGGTGACCCGCTCCTGGCCCTCAAAGCGCGAGCGGCTGAGCGCGGCCGGCGTCACCGACAGGTTGCGCGTGTCGACATCGGTGACCGCCACCGGCGTGAACACGGTGCCAGCAGGCAGACGGTCTTCATCGCTGGCCAGCCACGCGTTCTTCTGGAAATCGCTGATCAGCACGACTTCCTTGCGCGGCTGCGTCGACTCGGCGGCGATTGTGGCCGCCACTTTCAGCGCCGGCGACAGGCGTGTGGCCTCGTTGCCGGGCGTGGCGGCGGCGAGGGCGGCCGTGAGCCGGGCGCGATCGTCGACCGACTGCATCGCCACCTCGGCGCCGGTGCCAAAAAAAATCAGGCTGGCGCGATCGCCCGAATGCAATCCGTCGATCACGGTGCGGGCCTGCGCCTGGGCGCGCGTCCAGCGATCGCCGTAGCGCATGCTGTAGGAGCGGTCGACGAGCACGATCACTTCGCGGGCGCCGCCGGCCATCGCGGCCACGCCGCCGGCGCGCAGGAACGGCCGCGCGAAAGCGGCCACGATCAGCGCCAGCGCGAGCAGCCGCAAGGCGAGCAGGGCCCAATGGCGGATCTTCCGCCGCCGCACCGACTCGTAGGGCACGCGGCGCACGAACATCAGCGACGGGAAGGCGATGACCTGCTTCTTCTCGCGCTGAATCAGGTGGATGGCCACGGGCACGGCCAGCGCCGCCAGACCCGCGAGGAAGAACGGCACCAGAAACGACATCACCGCACCCGGGTCGTGCGCTCGCGGAACGACAGGTAGTCGTAGAGCGCGTAGTCGAGGGGCCGGCTCGTGTCGAGCAGACGGTAGTCGACGCCGCGCTCGGCCGCCTTGGCGGTGAGGGCGTCGATATGGCCACGAATCAGGGCCTGGTACTTCTCGCGGAACGACTCGGGTACGACCGGGAGCTGCTCGCCGGTCTCCAGGTCCTCGAAAGCCGACGGGTCGTCGTAGGGGAACTCGAGTTCAGCGGGATCGAGCACGTGGAAGACGACCACGTCGCTGCCGCGGAAGCGAATCGGCGCCAGCGCGTCGAAGATCGCCTCGGGCTCGTCGTAGAGATCCGAGATGAGCACCACCATGCCGCGCCGGCCGAAGTGCTCGGCCAGCTTGGTGAGCGGCGCCGAGAGGCGGCCGGGCCGCGTCGCCGTGGCGCGGTCGAGCGTGTGCAGCACCACGTCGAGGTGCTTGGCCGAGGGCGGCACGTGGGCGACGACCTCGGCGTCGAAGGTGACCAGGCCGACCCGGTCGCGCTGCTTGTGCACGAGATACGTAAGGCACGCGCCCAGCGTCTTGGCGTAGTCGAGCTTGGTAATGCGCTGGCCGAACGCCATCGACGCCGACACGTCGAGCAGCACGGTGAAGTTCGCGTTCGAGTCGGCCTCGAACTCCTTCACGAAGTAGCGATCGGTGCGGGCGTAGACCCGCCAGTCGATCCGCCGGATGTCGTCGCCCGGCACGTAGCCGCGATGCTCGGCGAAGTCGACCGAGGTGCCGAAGAACGGCGAGCGGTGCAGTCCGTTGATCACGCCGTCGACGACCGAGCGAGCCACCAGATCGAGGTTGCCGATGCGCGCCAGTACCGACGGATCGACGAACTGGGCGCCGGGGATCGCTCCGCCCAGCTGCATCACATCCCCGAGCGCGGTGCCGGCACGGTGTCGAGCAGCCGGTCCACGATCATGTCCGAGGTCATGCCCTCGGACTGGGCGTGGAAGTTGATGAGCACGCGGTGCCGCAGCACCGGATGCGCCAGCGCGCGGATGT
>JBDTWC010000479.1:0-3401 GCA_040006875.1 Acidobacteriota bacterium
GCCATTGCCGACCTCCGCCAGCGTCCGGGACTGATCCTCGCCGGTGCCGTCGCGCTGAATGTCGTACTGATTTCGCTCCAGGTGACCACCCAGTCAGGGGGCACGCTGTTCCAGGCCGTGACCTTCGGCTCGTTTGCCGAGGTGCAACGGGCGGCGACGCGCGTCGTCGGCGGAGTGCGCGACGCGTGGCGCGGTTACTTCGACCTGCGCGCCGTGCGGGTCGAGAACGACGCCCTGCGCGCGCAACTCGGCACCATGCAGGTGGAACTGCAGGTGCAGCGGGCTCGCGCCGAGCGCGCCGACGCCTATCGCAGCCTGCTCCAGTTCCGCGCCCGCGTGGCGCTCACGACCACCGGCGCAGAAGTGATTGCCGCCAGCGCCAGTCCCGAGTTCCGCACCGTCACCATCGACAAGGGCACGAGCGACGGCCTGGCCGCTGATATGGCGGTGGTGGCGCCGGCCGGTCTGGTCGGCCGGGTCACGCGCCCGAGCCGCCGCGCGGCGCTGGTGCAGCTCATCATCGACCGCAACGCCGCCGCCGGCGCCGTCATCGAGCGCACGCGGGTGCAGGGCATCGTGGTCGGGCTCGGCGACGGCACGCTGCGCATGGACTTTGCGCCCGCCACCGGCGATGTCGTAGCCGGCGACGTGGTCGTCACCTCCGGCATCGACGGGCTCTATCCCGGCGGCTTCACCCTCGGCCGGGTCGAACGGGTGGGCAAGGGCGACGGCGTGTACTACGAGATCATCGTGCGGCCGTCGGTCGACTTCTTCCGCCTCGAAGACGTGCTGGTCGTGGTTGCGCCCCTGGCCGCGGCCCCGGAGACCAAGCCGTGAGGGGGCTGGCGCTGGCAGCGGCGTTGGCGGCGGCGGTGGTGCTACAGACCACGCTGGCCGGATTTCTGGTGCAGAGCCCGCTGCCGGTCGATCTGGTCCTGGTCGTGGTCGTTTACGTGGCGCTCACCTCAGGGCCGGTCGCGGGCCTGCTCGCCGGCACGTTCGGAGGACTCGTGCAAGACGCCCTGTCCTCCGGTATCCTCGGCATGGGGGGGCTGACCAAGACGCTGGTCGGCTTCGTGGCGGGCCGTTTTGGCTCGCAGTTCATCGTGACCGCGATGGTGCCGCGCTTCCTGATGTTCGCGGCCGCCAGCGCGGTGCACGCCGTCTTGTTCATGGGGGCCTACACCTTGCTCGGGCTGCGTTCGTTTCCCAATCCCGTCGCGGCGGTCGCGCTGCAGGCGCTGGGAAACGGACTGCTCGGCGTGGTCGGGTTCCAGTTGGCCGATTGGGCGCCGCGCATGCTCGAGCGGCGCCGATCGACACGCGGGATGCGGGTGAAGCGATGACCGTCAGCCACCTCGTAGAGCGGGCCTAACGATGCGCGTTGGCAATATCGGCGCGCACGATGACCGCCGCCGCCTGCACAAGCGTATCGGCGCGCTTCGTGTCGTCATCTCGGTGGCCTTCGTGCTGCTGCTCGGCGGCTTCTGGTTCTTCCAGGTGTTCCAGCACGCGAAGTTCCAGGAGATGGCCGAGAACAACCATCAGCGCACCTTGCCCTTGCGCGCCCCGCGCGGCGTGATCTTCGATCGCAACGGCGAGGTCCTGGTCGAGAACCGGGCCTCGTTCAACATCTCGATCATGCGCGAGCACACGCGCGACCTCGACCGCACGGTGCGCCTGCTCTCGTCGGTGACCCGCACCGACGCAACCGAGATGCGCGAGATCGTCAGCCGCCATCGCCGCGAGCCGTCGTACCGGCCGATTGTCGTGGTCCAGGACGCGTCGCTGGCGCAAGTGGCAGCGGTGACCGCCCGCCGCCTTGACTTCGAGCTGCCCGAGGTGGTCGTGCAGCAGGTGCCCACGCGCCGCTATCCGGCGCAGTCGATGGGAGCGCATCTGCTCGGCTACGTCGGCGAGGCCAGCGAACAGCAGGTCATCGACGACGGCGTCGCCTCCGGAACGGTGCTCGGCCAGTCGGGCCTGGAACGCACCTACAACCAGGTGCTGATGGGCCACGACGGTGCCCGCCGCGTCGTCGTCAACAGCGTCGGCCGCGAGATCCGGACGCTCGACGAGGCGCCGCCGGTGGAAGGCCAGCGCGTGCAGCTCACGCTCGACGCCGACATGCAGCGCGCGGCCGAAGAAGGCTTCAAGAAGACGGGCTACTGGGGCTCGGCGGTAGTGCTCGACCCGCGCAGCGGCGACGTGCTCACGCTGGTCAGCCTGCCGGCCTACGACCCGAACGCGTTTGCGGCCGGCATCGATCGCGCCACCTGGCAGGCGCTCAACACCGACGAACTGCGGCCGCTCCAGAACCGCGCCATCCAGGGCCGTTACTCGCCCGGCTCGACCTTCAAGGTCGTGGTCGCGACCGCCGCGCTCGAGGAAGGCGTCATCACGCCGGAGACCAAGGTCTTCTGCGCCGGCGGCGCCACCTTCTACGGCCGCTTCTTCCAGTGCCTCGGTCACCACGGCTGGATGGACGTGCGCACGGCGCTCGAGAAGTCGTGCAACACCTTCTTCTACACGGTGGGCAATCAGCTCGGCGTCGACAAGATCCACGACTGGTCCGAGAAGCTGGGTCTGGCGACCAAGTCGGGCGTCGACCTGCCCAACGAGATCGAGAGCATCATCCCGTCGACCGCGTGGAAGAAACAGCGCACCGGCGAGCGCTGGTATCCGGGCGAGACCATCTCGGTGGCCATCGGCCAGGGCCAGGTGTCGGTCACGCCGATGTCGATGGCGGTGATGATGGCGTCGGTGGCGCAGGGCGCGCGCGTGGTGCCGCGACTGGTGAAGGCCACGTCGACCGGTGGCCCGTGGGAACCGGTGCCAGTGGGCCGCCCGGCATCGGCGGTCACGCTGTCGCCGGTCACCGTATCGGCGGTGCACGACGGCCTGTGGCTGGCCGTGAACGGCGCCGGTACGGCGGTGCGGGCCAAGATCGCCGGCGGCGACGTGGCCGGCAAGACCGGCACGGCCCAGGTCATCTCGCTCCAGGGCCGGCTGCGGGCGCGCGGCAACGGCAAGGATCTGCGCGATCACGGCTGGTTCGTGTTCATGGTCCCCAAAGACAACCCGGAACTGGCCGGCGTGATCTTCGCCGAGCACGCCGAGCACGGCTATCTCGCGGCACCGATCGCACGCCACATCATCGAAACCTACTACGCGCGCAAGGAAGGGCGACCCCTGCCCACCATGCCGTTGGTGCCCGGCACACCCGGCAACGTGCCGGCGGCCGCCACGGCCCCGGCGGCCGTGGTCGTGAACGACGGGCCGTTGGCGTCGCTCGGCCTACGCCCGGTCGCGCCCGTGACGGATCCCAGGTAGCCGTGTTCGAACGCCGCCTGTCGACCCACCTCGACGTGCCGCTGCTCGTGGCCGTGCTGGCGCTCGTG
>JBDTWC010000480.1:0-3397 GCA_040006875.1 Acidobacteriota bacterium
GGCCGGCCCTCGGCGGCCACGTAGTGGACGTCGAAATCGCAGGCCCGAAGACGGTCGCCGATGAACCGGGCGCAGGTCTCGTATTCCTCGCCCGGCGGATTCACGGTGGGTATCCGAATCAGCTCGGCCGCGAACGCCACGATCTCTTCGGCGTGCTGGTCGGCCGCGGCCGCGATCGTCTCGATGACCGATGGATGGAGAGCCACGCGGCCCCATCTTGGATCAACACACCGCTTGGTTCACAGCCGCCAGTTCCCGTAACATCCCTGACACGCGCTCTGCTGGCACGAGCGTCCGAGGACCTCCGACATGCCCGCCATCGCCTGCCTCCGCTCGTCTCCCAAGTTCGTGCTGCCGGCCGCCGTCGTGCTGGCCGCATGCGCCGGCGCGACCACGGCCCGCATGGCGGGTCCGGATCCGCGCGGCATCACCGCCGTCGACGGCATCAAGGTCGGCTCGATCACGCTCGCCGAGCGGCCCACCGGATGCACCGTGATCCTGGTGGACGGCGAGGGCGCGGTCGGCGGCGTGTCGCAGCGCGGCGGCGCCCCGGGCACGCGCGAAACCGACCTGCTCGATCCGAGCAACCTGGTAGACAAGGTGAACGCCGTGGTGCTGGCCGGCGGCAGCGCCTTCGGCCTCGACGCCGCCACTGGCACCGTGCGCTGGCTCGACGAACACGACATCGGCTGGGACGTGCGCATCGCCAGGGTCCCGATCGTGCCCTCGGCGATCCTGTTCGACCTGCCGGTCGGCGGCAATCCCAAGATCCGTCCCACGGCTGATTGCGGCTACAAGGCGGCCGCGGCCGCCACTATCGGCCCGGTGCAGGAAGGCAGCGTAGGGGCCGGCGCCGGCGCCACCGTGGGCAAGTCCGGTGGCGGCAACCGGGCCATGAAGGCTGGCCTCGGCAGCTACGCGATCACGCTGCCCAACGGCCTCACGGTCGGCGCCATCGTGGCGGTGAACGCCGTCGGCGACATCATCGATCCCGACACTGGCAAGGTGGTGGCCGGGGTGCGCAATCCCGACGGCTCGTTGGCCGATGCGCGCGTGTTGCTGCGCCACGGACCGCCGCTGCAGCAGCCACGGCCCGGCGAGAACACGACCATCGGTGTGGTGGCCACCAACGCCGTGCTGACCAAGGCGGAAGTGCATCGCATGGCCCTGATGGCCGACGACGGCTTGGCGCGCGCCATCTTCCCGTCGCACACGATGGGCGACGGCGACACGGTCTTCTCGCTGGCCACCGGCAAGTGGACCGGCGACGCCAACATCACGCAGATTGGCGCGCTCGCCGCCGACGTGATGGCGCGGGCGATCGTGCGGGCGGCCGAACAGGCCACGGGCCTCCCCAACCTGCCGGCGGCGCGGGATCTGCCCAAGCGGTAGACGCCGACGACCCCTTTCGTGGCGGCGGTGAGGCGGCCGGCGTCACGACCCGATTGTGCCCGTCTCGTGCTCAAGGAGTGTGCGTCGGTGCAGGCAGACATGTTTCGACTCGAGGGCAAGGTCGTGGCGGTAATCGGCGCCGGCGGCGGCATCGGCGCGGCCGTCGCCACCGGTGTGGCACGGCAGGGCGGACACGTCGTCTGCTACGACGTGAACGGCGAGACCGCCGAAACCACCGCGGCGGCGATCCGCAGTGTGGGCGGGGCGGCCGAGGGCGGTATGCTCGACATCACCCACGAGACCCGCGTCAGCGCCGCTCTCGAGGGCATCGCCGCCACGCACGGGCATCTCGACGGCCTGGTCTGCACGCCGGCGATCAACGTGCGAAAGCCGATCCTGAAATACACCGGCGACGAGTTCGACCGGGTCGTGGCCGTGAACCTGCGCGGCAACTTCAACGTGCTCATGGCCGCTGGCCGGATCATGACAGCGCAGAAATCGGGCAGCGTGGTGCTCTTCAGCTCGATCCGATCGATCGTCACCGAGCCGGGCCAGTCGGTCTACTCGATGACCAAGGCGGGCATCCTGCAACTCGCCAAGTCGGCCGCCACCGAGTGGGCGACCTCCGGCGTGCGCGTCAACGCGGTCGGCCCGGGCGTGACCGAAACGCCGCTGACCGCGCCGATTAAGGCCAACGCGGATTGGTACAACGCCTACGCCAACAAGAACCCGATGAACCGCTGGGCCAGCGCCGACGAGATGGCGGGCCCCACCGTGTTCCTGCTCTCCGACGCGGCGAGCTACGTCACCGGCACCATCCTCTACGTGGACGGCGGCTGGCTCGCCGCCGACGGCCGCTTCACCCCGCCGGGAATGTAGGGCTCTCGACTCGCGGCCAGGTTCCCGGGGTCTGGCTGCGCGAAGGACGGACGATGGCAGCGCAACCCAACTACCACGTCGCCGTGATCGCCGGCGATGGCATCGGCCAGGAAGTCACGCCGGCGGCGCTGGCGGTCGTGACCGCCGTGGCTCGCACGCACGGGTTCTCGACCACCGCGGTCGAGCATCCGTGGGGCTGCGAGTACTACCTGCGCGAGGGCCGCATGATGCCGGCCGATGGGCTGGCGCAACTGCGCGCCGGCGACGCCATCTTCCTGGGCGCGATCGGCGCGCCCACGGTCCCCGATCACGTATCGGTGTGGGAGTTGATCCTGCCCATCCGGCAGCACTTCGAGCAGTACGTCAATCTGCGGCCGATGAAGCTGCTCGCCGGGGTGCCCGGACCGCTGCGCGATCGCGCTCCGGCCGACATCGACTGGGTGTGCGTGCGCGAGAACTCCGAGGGGGAATATGCCGGCCTCGGCGGGCGGCTGCATCGGGGCACGCCGCACGAGGTCGCGGAGCAGACCGGCCTCTTCACCCGGCGCGGCATCGACCGCGTGGTCCGCTATGCGTGCGAGCTGGCCATGACGCGGCCGCGCAAGCTCCTGGCCAGCGCCACCAAATCAAACGCGCTGCAGCATTCGATGGTGCTGTGGGACGAGGTGGTGGAGGAGGTCGCGCGCGACTTCCCCACCCTGACCATTCGCAAGTATCACGTCGACGCGCTCGCGGCGCGGATGGTGACGCATCCGCACACGCTCGACGTGATGGTGGCGTCGAATCTGTTCGGCGACATCCTCACCGATCTCGGCGCCGCTGTATCTGGCAGCCTCGGCGTGGCGCCGGGCGCGAATCTGAATCCGACGCGCCAGTTCCCGTCGATGTTCGAACCGATTCATGGCTCGGCTCCAGACATCGCCGGGCGCGGCATCGCCAATCCGATCGGCGCGATCTGGGCGGCGGCCCTGATGCTCGACCACCTCGGCCAGGCCGACGCGGGCGGCGCGATGGTCGACGCGATCGAGGCGGTTCTGGCCGCCGGACAGGTGCGCACGCCCGATCTCGGCGGCGCGGCCACCACCGCCGAGATGACGGCCGCGGTCATCGCTGCGCTGTGACGACG
>JBDTWC010000481.1:0-3391 GCA_040006875.1 Acidobacteriota bacterium
ACAAGCGCACGACCGGCTTCGACACCGCGCTGGTCGGCGTGAGCGTGTCGCTGCCGATCTTCGACCGCAACAAGGCGGCCGCCGCGCGCGCCGGCGGCGAGGAACGCGCGGCCCTGGCCGATCGCGACGCCCTGGCCCGGCGCCTCACCGCCGATGCCATATCGCTACTGGCCACGGCCCGGGTGCTCGCGGACCGCTCCGCGCGTACGGACCGCGAGCTGCTGACCCCGGCCGATGCGGTGCGCACCGCCGCCCGCTCGGCCTTCCGTGAAGGCGCTGTCGACGTCGTGCGACTGCTCGACGCGGAGCGCGTCTACAGCGAGGTACGACGGGCCGCCCTGGAACTGCGGCTCGAGGCGTTGGCGGCCGCACTCGAGGCGCGGCTGGCCCTTGGTGAGGAGCTGCCATGACGATGCGATTCCGGTCACGCGCGATCGGCGCACTCGCGCTCGCGGCCGTCGTGACCCTGACTGGCGGATGCGGCTCGTCGGCGCCCGCTCCTGAAGCCGCGGTCGACGCCGCGGCCCCGGACGGCAACGCGGTGGTGCTCACCGACGACGCCATCAGGAACGCCGGCATCACGGTGGAGGCGGTGCGTGAGACCACGCGCGCCGACCGCATCACCGCGCCCGGCCTGATGGCCGTGGACGACACGCGCACCGCTCGCATCGGCGCGCTGCAGGAAGGGCTCATCGTGGACACGCTGGCCCAGGTCGGCGACCGCGTGAAGGCGCGCCAGTTGCTGGCCCGCATGCACAGCCACGTGCTGCACGATGCGTGGGCCGGCTACCGCAAGGCCATCGCCGATGAGCGCCGCCTGGAACGCGTGCTGAGCTTCGCCGTGGACGCGCACCAACGCGCCCGGCGGCTCTACGCTGACAAGGCCGTGTCGCAACAGGACGTGCAGCGCGCCGAGGTCGAACAGTCGTCGGCCACCGAGATGGTGGCGGTGGCGAAAGCCGAGGTGCAGCGCTCGATCGAGGAACTCGAGCACGTGGGCGTGTCGATCCACGAGCAGCCCAGCCTGGGTGCCAGCGGACCGGAGGTGGCGGACGAAACGGAGGAGCGCATCCCGGTGCGCACTCCCATCGCCGGCGTGGTGCTCGAGCGGCTGGTCACGCCGGGCAGCACGGTCACGCCCGGCACGCCGCTGTTCGTCGTGAGCGATCTGGCCACGTTGTGGGCGATTGCGGACGTGGACGAGTCTCACCTGTCTCGCGTGAAGGTGGGTGGGCCGGTGGAGGTGGTCGTGGCGGCGTATCCGGGTGAGCGCTTCACGGGCCGGATCTCGTTCATCGCCGACACCGTGAATCCAAAGACGCGGCGCATCGCCATTCGCTGCACGGTCGCCAACGGCGACGGACGCCTGAAGCCCGAGATGTTCGCCACCATGACGCTCGGCGAGGGCGAACCGCGCGCGGTGCTGGTGGTGCCGGCTGCGGCGCTGCAGGCAGTCAACGGCGCGATCTCGGTGTTCGTGGCTGAGGCCGGCGGGCGTTTCGTGGCGCGACCCGTGACCACCGGCCTGGACCTCGACGGCCTGGTCGAGATCGCGTCAGGCCTCACCGCCGGTGAGCGCGTGGCCGTCAACGGCAGCTTCGTGCTCAAGTCGGAATTGGGCAAGGAGCCAGACGGTGGGCACTGAGCTGGGCGTCATCGAGCGGTTCGTCGCCGCCAGCCTGGGCCAGCGGTTGTTCGTGATGATCTGCCTGGTGGCGCTGGTCATCACCGGCGTCGTCGCCTATCGCGACCTGCCGATCGAGGCGTTCCCCGATCTCACCAACAACCAGGTCACAGTGGTGACCGAGGCCCGCGGGCTGGCCGCCGTCGAAGTCGAGGTGCGCGTCTCGTATCCGATTGAGACGGCGCTCATGGGCGTGCCTGGCGCCCAGGAAGTGCGATCGGTATCGAAGTCTGGCCTGTCGCTCGTGACCGTCGTGTTCGAAGACGCGGTCTCCACCTACATGGCCCGTCAGCTCGTGAACGAGCGCGTGTCCGAAGCCCGCAGCCGGCTGCCCGAGGGCCTCGCGCCCACGCTCGGACCGGTGGCCACGGCCTTCGGCGAAATCTATCAGTACCTGGTGCAGAGCGACACGGCCAGCGTGATGGACCGCAAGACCATTCACGACTGGGACCTGCGCACGCAGCTCCGCTCGGTCAAGGGCGTGAGCGAGATCAACTCGTGGGGCGGCTTGACCCGCGAGTATCAGGTGGTCGTGGATCCCCAGCGGCTCGAGCGCTTCGGCGTGACCCTGCCCGAGGTGTTCGCGGCCATCGCCGCCAACAACACCTCATTCAGCGGCGGGTTCATCGAGCACCGCTCCGAACGCTACACGGTGCGTGGCACCGGCCTGGTGGCGAGCGAAGACGATCTGCGCCACATCGTGGTGGACGAAGTGGGCGGCGTGCCGGTGCTGATCTCGGATCTCGCCGACGTGCGCATCGGGGCCATGCAGCGCCAGGGTGCGGTCACCGCCGACGGTGCCGGCGAGTCGCTGGCGGGCATGGTGATCATGCTGAAGGGCGAGAACGGCCGCGACGTGGGCCGGCGCACCAAGGCGCGCATCGCCGAGGTCGTCGGCACCTTGCCCGGCCATCTGACGATCACCCCGTTCTACGACCAGACCGAGGTGATCGACCGCACCGCCGCCACGGTGCAGCGCAATCTCATCGAAGGGTCGCTGCTCGTCACGCTGGTGTTGTTTGTGTTCCTGCGCGACGTGCGTGCCGCCCTGATTGTCGCGGCGGTGATCCCCGCGTCGATGCTGGTCGGCTTCATGGGCATGCGGATCTTCGGCGTGTCAGGCAATCTGATGTCGCTCGGCGCCATCGACTTCGGCCTGATCGTGGACGGCGCGGTGGTGATGGTGGAGAACTTCGTGCGCAAGCGCAGCGAGGCCGGCCACACCGTGGAGCACCACGACCCGCACGGCAGCCGGATGGCGCTCTTCCGCGACGCCGCCACCGAGGTGGCGCGCCCGATTCTGTTCGGCGTGCTGATCATCGTGGCCGTATACCTGCCGATCTTCACGCTCGAGGGCCTCGAGGGGAAGATGTTCCGCCCCATGGCCATCACCGTCTGCTCGGCGGTGCTGGGCTCGCTGCTGTTGTCGCTCACGGCGGTGCCGGTCATCTCGTCGTTCCTGCTGCGCCTGTCGGGCGCGCATCACGACGAGGCGTGGTTCGTGCGCCTGCGCACGCGCTATCTGCACGACCTCACGGCGGCCATCAATCACCCCGCGCGCACCCTGGGCCTGGCGCTGGTGCTGGTCGTGGCGGCCATCGGCTCGCTGCCGTTCCTGGGCACCGAGTTCATGCCCAAGCTCGACGAGGGCTCGATCCTGATCGAGACCCGCAAGCTGCCGTCGATCTCGCTCGACGAGTCGGTGCA
>JBDTWC010000482.1:0-3389 GCA_040006875.1 Acidobacteriota bacterium
ATAGAAAGCGGCGACGCGTTCATGGTCGGACGCGTACACGACAGCTCCGACGCGCGCGAAATGAGGCATGGTGTGCCGATTGTGCCCTAGATTGCGGCCTTCAGCATCTCGACGACCCAGCCGTCACGCTGGCGTGCGTAGTCGAGCGCGGCCCGCACGTCGTGATCTACTCCCTCTTTAGACGAGGAACCTCTGCAGCCGCGCCGCGAGCCACACCCTGAACTCATCCGTGGTGGGCGGCGAGTGCTTGCAGCCTGGGATCACTTCCCCGTCGGCGTGAGGCACCAGTGCCTTCACGCGCGACACCACTGCTTCCCCGGGGAACGAGATGTCCTCGGCGCCGCCCAGCACGAGCACTGGCATGGTCAGCCGGCGCAACGCGTCGTCAGAGGCCAGCGGCGGAATGCGCATGTCCATCGGCACGTCGCGCAGCGAGTCGCCGATGTACCCCGCCCAGTCGTCATCCCAGGTCGTGAGCAGGGGATCGAGCACCGCGCGCAGACTGGCCTCGGACGGCCGCAGCCGGTGGCGGATGAGCGGCACGGCCATCTTCATCAGGCCGGTGAGATGCGAGCCGTTGGCGATGCCGGCCGGCACGAGCAGGGCCAGGCGACGCACACGGGAGGGTGCGGTGGACGCGGTGAGCCGGGCCACGAAGCCGCCCCAGCTCACGCCGAAGAGGTTCACGGTGTCGAGGCTCAGGCCGTCGAGCACGTCGAGCAGCCACAGCGCCAGCGAGTCATCGGCGAGCGGCAGGCGGAGTTGCAGGCCATGCACCGACTGATCGGGAAGGTCGGGCACCACCAGCCGATAGCGGGCCGCCAGCGGGCCGAGCTCGCCGAGCAGGTGCGCTGCGCTCGTGCGCATCGGGTGCAAGCACACGACCACCGGAGCATCGGGCGCCCCGGCCAGCAATATGGGGCTGGGGCCGTGCCTGGTGGGCACCTCGCGCCGCTCCACCGGCACGCCGACACGGGCGACGAAGCGTTCGTACCACGCCTCGAGCCGGGCGCGGGCCGCGGCGTCTCTCCAGACCGTCGATGCCATCAGCGTTGACCCCTCAGCCGGGCGGCATCATCTTGGGATTCCAGGCGATCTCCCACAGATGCCCATCGGGATCCTGGAGATACCCGGCATAGCCGCCGTAGAAGGTGTCGTGGGCGGCCTTCACAATCCGCGCGCCGGCGGCGGCCGCCTGGGCCAGCAGGGTGTCCACGTCCGGGCGCGCGCGCACGTTGTGGGCCAGGCAGACGCTCGTGGACGGTGGTCCGGACACGGGCAGCCCCGTCTCATGCGCCAGGCTGCGCCGCGGCCACAGCGCAAGGGTGAGACCGGGCTGCATCTGGATGAAGGTCACGGCGCCGTGCTCGAACTCAGTTCCGATGATGCCGGGCGTCGGCAGGCCCAGGCCGTCGCGATAGAACGCGGTGGCTCGGTTGAGGTCATCGACCCCGAGCGTGATGAAACTGATGCGCGGCTGCATCCCCATCTTCGACCCTGATTCTGTCAGAAGCGGGGACGCTGCGGCTACTTCTGCACCAGGTAGTTCAGCTTCACCACCAGCTGACGGTCCTTCTGCTGGAACACGTCGAGCGGCAGTCCGGTCTGGCGCAGGTCGTTGTAGACGACGTAGAGGTCACTGCCGGCGTGGTGAATCAGGTTGAAGCGGATGTTGTTCGAGATTTCGTGCGTGCTGGTGTTGTACTGGGTGAGGCTGCGGATGGTCATCTTCGGAGAGAAGGTGTAGTCGACACGCAGCGACGCCAGCGTGAGCAGGAAGTTGCCCCACGGCATCTTGACGTCGTTGCGGTTGTACTGCACTTCGCTCGACAGCCGGCTCGACGCGCGCAAGCCGTAGGCGGCCGTCAGCGCCCGCTTCGTGCCGCCGTAGTAGTCCGACGGCGAATAGGACAGGCGCTGATAGAAACGCCGTCCTGGGCTGGTGTTGTAGGTAAAGGTGAACTCGTTCATGTTGTACGCGCCCACAGGAATACTCACGGTCGGACGCACGTTGAACGGTTGATCGAGCACGTCCAGGTCACGCTGGTAGATCACGTTCAGGAACGAGTCGTCGCGCAGCGTGATGCCCCACATCAGGTGGTGCAGCCGGTTGACCAGGCGATTGCTCTGGTCGGTGGTGTAGGTGACGACGTACATGGGCTCCATCAGTTTGATGCTGCCGCCCTTGGGGCGGGGCGTGGGGCTGAAGTAGGCCTTGGCCGTGCGAATGCCCCGACGCTGTACGAATCCGGCTTCGGCGTTGAAGTTGTCCTGCACGTTGAGGTAGTTGACCCAGGCGCTGACCCTCGGATCCCGGTAGGCAACCCGGCCGTAAAAGGACATGTCCTGACCGTCACACGAGGACACTCCGCGCGCCGCGCACACGTCGTCGGTCGACGCCGTCTTGGCCACGTATGAGTTCACCTGGAGGCTCCGGCCCAGGCTGAAGTTGCCGTCGACGGCCATGGTCTGGTTGGCGTGGTCGCTGCCGTCGACCGAGTTCTTGTTGATGAAGAGCGCGCCGACGCGGGAGCGCTTGAGGACGTCGCGGCTGTAGCGGCTTACGAAGAAGTTGTCGCCCGGCTGGCCGAACGCGCTGTCGGTCCGCACGTCCATCAGGGCCACGTTGTTCTTACCGACTTTGCCGGTGAGGCGCGCCCCGCCCTGGATCGGCACCGGCTGGCCGGTTTCCGAGAGGCCGATGCGGCGGCTGAAAAACAGGTCGGTCTGCACCGGCGTGCTGGTGAAGGCCGAACCGGTGCCCACGGCGAAGGCGTTCGAGTTCTCGAGGAAGAAGTCGCGCTTCTCGGGGAAGAACAGACCGAACCGCGTCAGGTTCACCTGCTGCTCGTCCACTTCAACCTGTGCGAAGTCGGTGTTGAGCGTGACGTCAAGGTTGAGGCTAGGCGTGACGCCGTAGCGGGCGTCGAGGCCCACGTCGCGGGTCCAGGTGTTCTGGGTGCTGGCAGCGCTGAGCACGCGATTGCGCGGGCCTACGACCACAAACGGCTTCAGTTTCAAGTCGAGACCCAGGCTGAGGCCGCGCAGGCCGCGAAGCTCCCCGGCCAGGCTCACGCGGGTCAGCGTGTAGGCCTTGGGAATCGGCGCCCAGTACACGAGCTCGTTCTTGCGGCGGATGTGGCGCAAGAAATTCACGCCCCACACCTGCTCGTCTCCGGCATTGAAGCGCAGGGTGTTGGTAGGAATCACCATCTCGGCCGTCCAGCCGTCGTCGGTGATCTTCGCTGCCGCGTCCCACACGCCGTCCCAGTTGCGGTTCACGTTCGACGTGGCGCCGCGCCCGCCGCCTTCGCCCTCGTCGAACACTTGCTGTTCGAGCTTGGCGCCGAGCGGCGTGGTCACGAACATGTAGCCGTTGCGCGAGTCCT
>JBDTWC010000483.1:0-3389 GCA_040006875.1 Acidobacteriota bacterium
TGCTCGACCATGAAATCGGTCTCGAGTGAATCGGGGTGGTCGTAGTTGAGGGCGGCCCGCTCCTCGAGCCGCAGGTCGTTGCGATCCCGGTAGTAGCGGTCGTGCTCGAGCACCGTCACTTCTGCATCGCCGAGGCTGTCGACAATGCGCTTCACGACCGTGGTCTTGCCGGAGCCGGAACCGCCGGCGACGCCAATCACGACAGGGCTCATCGACGGCACGATAGCACGCGCTCCGCCGCCGGCACGGCTCGCCACTGGCATGCGCCTTGCGCTGTGAATGCGACATGGCCAGACGACCGGGATCCGTGGACCTCACGCACGGGCAGTTGCTGCAGGCGATCGCCCTCCTCAACCACATCGAGAACGCCGCCGCCGATATCGCCCGCGATCGCCCCGAACTCGATGAGTTCGTGGGCACTATCCGCATGAGCCTGCGCGAGGTGCGAGCCATCTTCCGCACGCCGCAGACGGTGAACCACGCCGTGCTGCTACGCCGCCTGCTCGACGAGGTGGACGCCATCGACCATCGCCTGTCGGTGCATTGATGTTCCAGAACGGGACCGGGCAGTACACCAAGTGATCTGTTTCTGCACACGCGGAGCTCGGTACGGTATACACGGATCATGTCCGTACCGCCGATCCTCGCGGCCGCGCTGCTCGCTGCCGGCCTGATGGCCGCGACCGTCGACCCAGGTCACACTCAGGCGCCTGGCATCCGGCTGCCCGAGGCGGTGCGCCCCTTCCCCCCGGGCCTCAGCGGCACGCTCGTCTTCGAATCCGACGTGGCCGGCCGGCCCGCGATCTACACGCTCGCGCTCGACACCGGCTCGGTGACAACGCTTGCCGGCGATCCGGGGTTCACGTCGTCAACGCCGCGCTGGTCGCCCGATGGACGGCGCGTAGCGTTCAGCTCGAATCGCGCGCACTACGACGGCGCCACGCCGGAGACCGGCACCGCCGACATGGACATCTGGGTGATCGACGCCACCGGCGGCGGCCTGAGCCGCATCACGCGCGATCCCGCCAACGAATCGGATCCGACCTGGGCCCCCGATGGCCGCAGCCTCGTCTACAGCTCGGATCGCGACAGCCGTGGCGATCTCTATCGGGTCGTCATGGCCACAGGCGAGGTGACGCGTCTCACCCGTCACTTCGTGGGCCGCGCCATCATGCCGGCCGCCGCCCCCGATGGCGCGCGCATCGCGTTTGCGGCGCAGTCGCTGCGCGCCGGCGCGTTCTGGGGCTATCAGGTGCACGTGCTGGGCGCCAACGGCGAGGCTCCAGCCCTGACGACCACGGTCGGCGGCTGCTGGCCGTCGTGGTCGCCCGATGGTCGCAGCCTCGCGCACGTACGCCTGCCGGCCGGCGAGCCGTCGTCGCTCGAGCTACGTGACGGCCCGCAGCTGGGGCACTCGCGCGTGCTGAAAGCCGAAAGCCTGTGGAGCTACTACCCGCGCTGGTCGCCGGACGGCGCGCGCCTCTCCTTCTCGGTGAGCCCGGCGCATCACGAAGGCGAGAACTGGGACCTCGCCGTGATCGACGTTCAGAGCGGCGCGTGGACGCGCCTTACGCGCGGCCCCGGCAACGACCGATTGGCTGACTGGAAGAAATAGACCGAGAGAGTGGTGCGGAAGAAAGGACTCGAACCTTCACCCGGTTGCCCGGACTAGCTCCTGAGGCTAGCGCGTCTGCCAATTCCGCCACTTCCGCACAGAAGAGTCGATCACACGGGCAGGAACCACTATTTGTATCGCAGTTCGCCCGTGCCTGTCCACACCCGGCCGCTCCAGCCCCGTAGAATACGACCGTGCCGTCACTCGATCTCCTGCTCGACTTCGTGGCCCGGGTGCCGCGCCTGCGCCTCGGCGAATTTCCGACGCCGCTCGTGCCCCTCGAGCGCGTCGGGTCGACGCTCGGCGTCGACCTGTGGATGAAGCGCGACGATTGCTCGGGCGTGGCCCTCGGCGGCAACAAGACGCGCAAGCTCGAATACATCCTGGCCGACGTGCGCGCCCGCGGCGCCCGCACGGTGGTCACGGTCGGCCCGGTCACCTCGAACCACACGATGATGACCGCTACCGCGTGCCGGCGCGTGGGTCTCGAGGTCCACTGCGTGATCGGCGGAGCGCCTCCCGCAGGGCCGGCTGATCTGCACGGCAACCTGCTGCTGCTCGACTATCTGGGCGCCCGCCTGCACTTCTCGCCCATCGACATGACCGCGCCCACGCCGGACGACGCGGCCCGCGTCGACGCCCTGTGCGCTCAGATCACCGCCGAGACCAGCGGCTACTTCATCCCCGGCGGTGGCACCATGGCGCAGGCCGATCCCGGCTACATGCGCTGCGTCGCCGAGATCGCGCACCAGCGCGGCGGGCGATTCGACTTCGATCACGTGGTGGTCGCCTACGGCACCGGATCGACGACGACCGGCCTGCTGCTCGGCCTGGCCCTCGGCGGGTTCGGCGCGCGCGTCCATCCCGTCGCCATCGAAACGCGTCACGCCGTGGAGGTCGCCTTCAAGCTGCCGGCGCCGGCCACGCACTTCATGGACACAGTGCGTCACTTCGGCCTCGATCTCACGGCCGCCGATATTCCCGCGCACGAAATCGCCTACGGCTTCGCGGAGGAGGGCTACGGCGTGCCCAACGCGGGCAGCGATCATGCCATGCGTCTGGTGGCCACGGCCGAGGGATACTTCCTCGACACGGTCTACACGGCCAAGGCGTTCGCCGGCCTGCAGGGCCTCATCGCGCGCGGTGCCATCACGCCCGGCAGTCGAGTGCTCTTCGTGCACACGGGCGGACTGTCGATGACCCCGGCACGCGAAAAGCGCTTCGCGGGCGCGAGCCACGGCGCCTAGCCACCCTGCGCGTCGCGGGCAGCCGGACCCGGCGAAGATCCGGACGGCTCAGCGCCCGCCGAGGTTGTACTTGCGCAGGATCTCGCGCACCCGAGGAATGGGCAGCGCCTCCGCCGTGATGCCATTGCCGGTCACGGTCGTGGCCCGCAGCAGCGAGTTGTAGACCGCCTCTTCGGTGGCCTCGAGCGCCGCCTCGAAGAGCGGCGACACGCCGTCGGTCGGGATGGACGTCCGCGTCGCCACCGCTGCATCACCGAAGGCAACGCGCTGCGAGGCGTGCGTCGTGAAGGCGATGGCGAACTCGCCGCTGCCGTTGCTGTACGACGAGCCGGTCCGCGCCAGGCCGAAGATGGCGCGGGCGGCCAGCCGTTTCAGATCGCGGGCATCGAGCGGCGCATCGGTGGCCACCACGATCATGCACGAGCCGTCGCCACGACCTGCGCCGCGACTCGCGGGCGCATACGCATAGCGGCCCAGTTCCTTGCCCACGGGCGCGCCGCCCATCGTGAGCACGCCGCCGTAGTTGC
>JBDTWC010000484.1:0-3379 GCA_040006875.1 Acidobacteriota bacterium
TCGCGGTTGCCGGCGTCGGCCACCATCGGCCCCGCACCCACGCTGGTCAAGCCACAGAAACGGCTGATTCCGGACGTGAACGTCGTCACCGCGATCGGCTGGAACGAAGTCGAGACGCCCGTGGCCGCCCCCGGCACGCGCGTGCAGGCCTTCGCGCGCGAGCTCGACCATCCGCGCTGGTTGTACGTGCTGCCCAACGGCGACGTGCTCGTGGCCGAAACCAACGCGCCGCCGCGTCCCGACGACGCCAAGGGCATCAAGGGCTGGTTCTTCGCGCACTACCAACGCAAGGCCGGTGGCGACTCGCCGAGCGCGAATCGGCTGGTGCTGCTGCGCGACCAAGACGGCGACGGCGTGGCCGACACGAAGTCTGTCTTCCTCACCGGTCTGAACTCGCCCTTCGGCATGGCCCTCGTGGGCGATGAGCTCTACATCGCGAACACCGACGCCATCGTGCGTGTTCCCTATACGCCGGGAACCACTGCGATCACCGCCCGACTAGCGACGGTGCTCGACCTTCCGGGCGGCGCGTTGAATCACCACTGGACAAAAAACATCCTGGCCAGTGCGGATGGCCAGCGTCTCTACGTTGCGATCGGCTCAAACAGCAACGCCGGCGAGAACGGACTCGCGGCGGAACGCAACCGTGCCGAGCTGTGGGAACTGGACCTGAACACGCGTCAACACCGCACCTTCGCCACCGGACTCCGCAATCCCGTGGGCATGGCCTGGGAACCTGAGACTGGTGCGCTGTGGGTGGCAGTGAACGAGCGGGATGAACTGGGGCCCGATCTGGTGCCCGACTACATGACGGCGGTGGTCGAGGGTGGCTTCTACGGCTGGCCCTTCAGCTACTACGGCGCGCACGTCGATACGCGAGTCGCTCCGCCGCGGCCCGACCTCGTGGCCAAGGCGCTCGTGCCCGACTACGCGCTCGGCGCCCACACCGCGTCGCTGGGCTTGGCGAGCGCCGCGGGCAGCGAGCTCGGCGCGGCGTTCGCACACGGCATGTTCGTAGGCCAGCACGGCTCGTGGAACCGCACACCCCGCAGTGGCTACAAGGTGGTGTTCGTACCTTTCACCAAGGGCACGCCGTCAGGGGCGCCGCTCGAAGTGTTGGGCGGCTTCGTGCGCGAAAACGGAGAGGCCATGGGCCGACCCGTGGGCGTGGCGGTGGCCCGTGGGGGCGGGCTGCTCGTGGCCGACGACATCGGCAACACCGTGTGGCTCGTGTCCGCGTCGTCCAGGCAGACCCAGCGCTGAGCACTAGCCGCCGGGCCGCGCCGTGTCGATGAGCCTTGCCAGCTGCTGCTCGCGTAGCTGCTGCCGGGCGCGATCGTCGATCGGAGAAGCGTGACGCACTACCGCGCCTGGATCGTCGGGCACGACGCAACTGGCCTGGTACTTCACGATCTCGGCGCTTTCTCGGACTCCAACCACGTGCGAGAAGAGATGAAACATGACGCCTTCCTGTTAGCGGCCGTCGCGATCCGAATGGCCGGGCAGCGTGCGCTCCACGCGATTCCAGCCGTCGCGCACGGCCTCCTTCGCGTCGGCCCACGCCAGTGCCGACGTGGCCTTGGCGCGATCCCAGTCGCGCTCGAGTTCGTGCACGACGTCGTGCCACGTGCCCTTCAGGCGGGCCCGCGACTCCCACCCGTAGCGATAGGCGTCGCGGTAGACGTGGTATTCCGCCCCGTGGCTGACGTACGGGCGAGTGGCGTAGGTGTCGCGCCAGTACGCGTCTTCGACCGCCGGATCGATGGCCTCGGCTACGGCGTGTCCGGCCAGGCCACCGGCGATGGCGCCCACTGCCACACCCACGATCGCACCCACCGGGCCGGCCACGGCCGACCCGACCATCATTCCAGACACCGCGCCACCGGTGGCGCCGACCCCTTCGCCGATCGAGTGATCCTTGGGTTCAGACATGATCCGGCTCCTTCTGATGTGAAGAGTGGCGATCAGGGGCGCACGACGAGGTCGTTGACCACGCGGTAGCCCACCGCCTTCTTCTCGGCAATCGACTCGGCGAGCGTCTTCTGCTCGCGCGTCTTCACGTGTCCCTTCAGAGTCACCGTCTTGGTGGCGTGATCGGTGTCGACGTTGATGTCGCTGGCGTCGACACGACTATCGGTGCTGAGCGCCATCTTCACGTCCATCGTCTCCACGGCGGCATCGGCCATCCGTCCGCCCTTGGCGGCGGCGTCACCCATGGAGGTGGCGGCATCCTTGGCGGCGGCGGCGACATCGCGTCCCGCGGAGACGGCGGCATCGCCCGTCTTCTCGGCCGCGTTTCCCGTGGCCGCTGCGGCGTCAGAGGCGCGTCGATCGGTGCGGTCGCTACAGGCGGCGGCCACGGTCAGGGCCAGCACGGCGGCGACGGCGGTCGAAAATCTCAGCGTTCGGGTCATCGTGATTCTCCTCGAGGCGCTCGGATGAGCTCCGCACCTCTACAGGAGCAAGAACGATGCCCGGCTGATCAGGCGTTTCAGGAGGGAACCCACAATGCCGGGCCTCTGTTTGACCCATTCCTTACCCTGAGTGAGCAACGCGCTGCTACCGCCGTGGTCGCGCGAACGAGAAGAGGTCGCTGTCGGGATCGCGCCGTCCGCCAATCTGACTGGTGATGATCTGCGCGGCGAGGACCGAGAAGGTGATGCCGTTGCCACCGTAGCCGAGCACCGCGTAACAGTGGGGCTGGCCTGGCACGGCGCCAATCGATGGGGTGCCGGTGGTCGATCCACCGAAGGTGCCGCACCAGGCGAAATCAACGCGTGCATCCACCCACGGCAACAGCGCCGCCAGCTTCTGCTGCAACGCGGCCGTCTTGGCCGGCAGCAGCGCGTCTCGGCTCCGCGCATCCGAGAATCGCTCGTCTTCCCCGCCACAAATGATGCGGCGGTCGGGACCGACGCGCAGGTAGAGATACGGATCGGCGGCCTCCCAGATGAAGCACCCTTCCGGCCACGGCGCCGAGCGCTGCGGACGGGTGGCCACCGCCCAGGTGGATGCCACGGTGTGGCCTCGGCGTGGAACGCCTTTCGCCAGTTCGTATCCGGTGGCGAACACCACCGCGCGCGCGCGAATCATCATGCCGCTCGCGGTCGTGAGGCGCACGCCAGTGCCGGTCGAGCTGCAGGCAGTTACGTCCACCGGGGAGTAGAGGGCCGCGCCGCGGCCAATGGCGGCATTCAGAAAGCCTGCGGCCAGGCGGCGCGGATCCGCCGACAGGTTGTCGTAGCTGAGAATGCCGGCCCGGCCCGCGATGCCGGGAGCGGCGCCAGATCCGCCGCGCCTTCTCGTCACCGATCCGCTCGGCCGGGTGTAGGAGGGGCAGGTCGATGTCGTACTGCAAGAGCGCCGTCGAGGCCGGCGT
>JBDTWC010000485.1:0-3374 GCA_040006875.1 Acidobacteriota bacterium
TCCACGATCAGGGCGGCGGTGACCACGATGGCGCCGGCAATCATGATCAGGAAGATCGCCGGCCCGTCGCCGGCATCGATGAAGGCGTAGTCGAGCCCACAAGCTTCGCAGGACGGCCGCAGATGCAGGAAGCCCGCATAGAGCTTGCCCTTGCCGCAGCGCGGACAGCGGCAGGCGATGCCGCGCAGCGCGCTCTGGGTCAGGGTCGGTGGTGCGTCAGTCATAAGCTTTAGCTTTTCCCTTCCCCTCTCCCCTTGTGGGAGAGGGTGGATCGACGGCGCGAAGCGGCGTCGAGACGGGTGAGGGGTCTGTCTCCGCGGATGCAGACCCCTCATCCGGCGCGGACTGCGTCCACGCCACCTTCTCCCACAAGGGGAGAAGGGAGAAGAAGAAAAAAGGGCGGTCGTTGAGACCGCCCCTCTCTAACACGTTAGGTCTGCGATCAGTGTGCGCCGTGCGCGAGGCCTTCGGGGCCGCGGAACCAGACATAGATGCAGATGAACAGGAACAGCCACACCACGTCGACGAAGTGCCAGTACCAGGCGGCGAATTCGAAGCCGAGATGCTGGGTCGGGGTGAAGTGGCCGGCATAGGTGCGGATCAGGCAGACCAGCAGGAAGATGGTGCCGACCAGCACGTGGAAACCGTGGAAGCCGGTCGCCATGAAGAAGGTGGCGCCGTAGATGTTGCCGGAGAAGTGGAACGCGGCGTGGGCGTATTCATAGGCCTGCACGCAAGTGAAGCAGGCGCCGAGCACGACGGTCAGGATCAGGCCGTACTTGACCCCCTGGCGGTCGCCTTCCAGCAGCGCGTGATGCGCCCAGGTCACCGTGGTGCCCGAGGTCAGCAGCAGCAGCGTGTTCAGAAGCGGCAGATGCCAGGGGTCGAAGGTCTCGATGCCATGCGGCGGCCAGGTGCCTGGTACGGCGCAGGCGCCCATCGCGGTGCCGGCGCCGCAGCCGAACACGGCGTCGCGGGTGGCGTGGACGGCGTCGGCGGGGAACAGCGCCGAATTGAAGAAGGCCCAGAACCAGGCGACGAAGAACATCACTTCGGAAGCGATGAACAGGATCATGCCGTAGCGGTGGCTGATCTGGACCACGCGGGTGTGGTCGCCCTTGTACTGGGCTTCGCGGATCACATCGCCCCACCAACTCGCCATGGTGTAGAGCACGCCGATGGTGCCGACACCGAAGATGATCGGCGCGGCGGAGAACATGTGGTGCATCCAGGTGATGGCGCCGACAGCCATGATGAAGGCCGAGATGGAGCCGACCACCGGCCACGGGCTCGGATCGACGAGGTGGTAATCGTGGTGCTTGACGTCAGCCGTGGACATTGCGGTCTCTCCGTTAGCGGTGCCGGATTCGTCGGCACATCTTCGTCTCAAAAATCAAATTCCGAAACCCGTGAAATACGGACTTTCGAAGCTAGAGGTTTCCCTTGCGCTTATCCGTCTCGCTCGCAGCCACAGGCTTCGGCGCCGGATCGCGCACGGGGTAGAAGGTGTAGGATAGCGTGATGGTGTTCAGCCCGTCGTTCTCGCTGTCGGCGGCCAATGCGGCGTCGACGTAGAATACCACCGCCATCTCGCGCTTTTCACCGGGAGCCATGGTCTGCTCGGTGAAGCAGAAGCAGTTCAGCTTCTGGAAATATGAACCGACCGTCAGCGGGGCCACATTGTAGGCCGCTTGCCCGGTCGTGGTGCGCGCCGACTGGTTGGTCACGGTGTAATAGACGGTGACGACCTGGCCGATCTTGACCTCGATCTCGTTCTGCTCGGGCTCGAACTTCCAGGGCAGACCCGGCGCGACATTGGAGTCGAAACGAACCGCGATCTTGCGCTCCAGCGGAGCGCCCGACGGCAAGGAAGTGGCGACCTGGGTAGTGCCGTTGAAGCCGGTGGCGCGGCAGAACCAGTTGTAGAAGGGCACGGCGGCATAGGAGGCGCCGACCATGAAGGCCACCAGCAGGCCACACAGCGCGGCCACCGTCGCATCGCGGCTGAGGCCACGTCGCGATTGTGCCTTTCGGCTTGCGGTCGGCTCTTGCGGCATCGTCGGCTGGTTCTCCATTTTTGCTACATCGGCCGTATCAGGACGGCCGGCCCCTTGACCATGGTGACGGCGAAAAACAGCACGACCAGCACACCGAGCGCGAGCGCGATCGCGATCGAGCGGGAACGGCGGCTTCTTTTCTGCGCCTCGGTGAGGACGATTCCATCTGGTTTCTGATTGTCCATGCCCTCGCCATGCGCCCCCTACCCGAAGAACACGGGCACGATGGCGCGGATCGCAACTACGACCGGTGGAATCACGACCTCGAGCAGCAGGGTTGCAAACAGCGCAAACAGATAAAAGATCGAGAACGCGAACAGCCGGCGAGTCGCGCGGCCGGCTTCCTTGCCTTCGCGGTGACGATAGACATTGATCGCGAGTGCCATCATGCCGGCGCCGAGCACCAGCGAGGTGACGCCGTAGATGGCGTCGAAATAGCCGAGCGGCCAGGGCGCCAGGGCGACCGCGACCAGCACGATGGTGTAGAGGAGGATCTGGAGCCGGGTCGCATCGGGACCGGCGACGACGGGCAGCATCGGCACGCCGGCGCGGGCATAGTCGTCGTTGCGGAACAGCGCCAGCGCCCAGAAGTGCGGTGGGGTCCAGAAGAAGATGATGAGGAACAGCAGCACCGGCTCCGTCGACAGCGATCCGGTGGCCGCGGCCCATGCCACCACCGGCGGCAGCGCACCGGCGGCGCCGCCGATCACGATGTTCTGCGCGGTCCAGCGCTTCAGGCCGATGGTGTAGATCACGACATAGAAGAAGATCGTGAACGCCAGCAGCGCGCCCGCGACCCAGTTGACGAGGATGCCGAGCGTCATCACCGAGAAGAACGCGAGGATCATGCCGAACGCCATCGCTTCCGAGGACGTAACGCGTCCGCGCGGGATCGGCCGGTTGGCGGTGCGCGACATCAAGGCGTCGATGTCGGCCTCATACGCCATGTTCATCGCGCCCGAGGCGCCGGCGCCGACCGCGATGCAAAGGATCGAGGTGAAGGCGAGGATGGGATGGAAATGGCCGGGCGCGATCACGAGGCCGACCAAAGCCGTGAACACCACCAGCGACATCACCCGCGGCTTCAGCAGCGCAAGGTAGTCGCCGACCTCCGCCTCGGAAATCCGCGGAAACTCGATGGCGTTGTGGTCGACTACCGACAAGATGGATCTCGCTTGGTTCAAAAGACCGCAGCGCGCGTCATCCGCGCGCCGCGAAGACGGTTACTGGACCTTCGGCAGCACTTCGAACTGATGGAAGGGCGGCGGCGACGACAGAGTCCATTCCAGCGTGGTGGCGCCTGCACCCCACGGACTG
>JBDTWC010000486.1:0-3367 GCA_040006875.1 Acidobacteriota bacterium
GCGCGCCCGCGGGGCCATGGTGGAAGCGCGCAACACCGGCTGCGACGTCGTCATCGTCGACACCGCCGGCCGCCTCCACATCGACGACGAGCTCATGGGGGAGCTCGTGGCCATCAAGGACGCGGTCAAGCCAACCGACCTGCTCTACGTCGCCGACGCGATGACCGGCCAGGACGCGATCAAGAGCGCCGGCGAGTTCAACCGCCAGATCGGCGTCAGCGGCATCGTGCTTTCGAAGGTCGACGGCGATGCGCGCGGCGGCGCGGCCTTGTCGGTGGTCGGCGTGGTCGGCGTGCCGATTGCCTTCGTGGGCGCCGGCGAGCGGCTCGAAGATCTCGAGCTCTTTCACGCCGACCGGTTCGTGTCGCGCCTGCTCGGCATGGGCGACGTGCTCTCGCTCATCGAGAAGGCCGAACAGGTCATCGACGGCGCCGACGCGGCCAAGCTCGAAGACAAGATTCGCAAGAACACCTTCAGCCTGGCCGACTTCCGCGATCAGCTGCGCACCATCCGCAAGATGGGCCCGCTCGAGCACATCATGAAGCTGCTGCCGGGCATGGGCCAGTTGAAGGATCTCGGCGCGCAGAAGCCCGACGAGCGGCAGTTGCGGCGCATCGAAGCGATCATCAACTCGATGACCCCCGACGAGCGCGAGCACGCCGAGGTGATCGACGGCAGTCGCCGCAAGCGCATCGCCAGCGGTAGCGGCACATCGGTGGAAGACGTCAACCGGCTGCTCAAGCAGTATGCGGAGATGCGGAAGATGCTCAAGATGGTGGGGCAGATGACGGGCGAAGCCGTGCCCGAGGCCCCCAAGAAGCGGAAGAAGAAGGGCCCCTACAGCCTGATGCGCTAGCCGGATGTCCGGCTGGCGAGGACGAGGACACTACTTATGTTGGTTATTCGCATGCGCCGCACGGGGTCGAAGAAGCGTCCCCATTACCGGGTCGTCGTCACCGAGCGGCGCTCGCCGCGCGATGGCGGGGTGCTCGAGACCCTCGGCTTCTACAACCCGCGCACCAAGCCGTCGGTGGTGGAAGTGAACCGCGAGCGCGTCACGCACTGGATCTCACAGGGCGCGCGTCCGTCGGATTCGGTGCGCACGCTGCTCGCCCGGCACCTGACCCGCGACCTGAGCGCGGCGCCGGTGGTCGAGGCCGCGGCGGCTGCGCCCCAGGCGTAGGCGGAGCGGATCGTGCCTGAGTTGAAATCGCTGGTCGAGATCGTGGCCCGGGCGCTCGCTGACGAGCCCGACGCGGTCGAGGTCGTGGAAGGCGAACGGCGCGGCGGCTTGCACTTCGAGCTGCACGTGGCGCCGGGCGACCTCGGCCGGATCATTGGACGGCAGGGGCGCACGGCGGCGGCGCTGCGCCAATTGCTGGCGGCGGCAGCCGACGTGGATGGACAGAAGATCCAACTCGACATCCGCGACTCGTCCGGACGGCGCTGAGCCGTCGGCGGCGACCTGGGACGACATGCTCCTCGTGGGCGTGGTCGCCCGGGCGCGGGGCACCAAGGGGGAAGTGATCGTCAACGCGACGACCGACTTTCCCGACACCCGGTTCGCGCCACGGGCTACCGTCTGGGGGCGTTCCGTCGCAGGGGGCGCCATCGAGGCGCTGACCGTGGAGCAGTTTCGGATGCATCTCGACCGGCCAATCGTGCGGTTCGAGGGTATCGCGGACATGACCGGCGCGGAACGACTCGCCGGGTGGCAGTTGCGGGTGCCGGCGTCGGCGGCTCTGCCGCTGCCACCGCACGTGTATTACCACCACGAGCTGGTGGGCTGTCACGTGGTCACCGGCGACGGGACGGCGGTGGGTGTCGTCAGCCGCGTCGAGGGCGAAGGACAAGCCGTGCGGCTGGTCATTGCGGCCGCCCGCGGCGAGGTGCAAGTGCCGTTCGTGCAGGCGTTCTGCGCGGTCGACAGTGCGGCTCGGCGCATCGTGCTGACACCGCCAGACGGCCTGCTTGAGGCCAACGGGGCGTGGCAGGCGTGAGTGGAGCAGGGAGGATCGTGTGACCTTCGACATCGTCACGATCTTCCCGAAGATGGTCGACGCCGCGCTCACCGAGGGCGTGGTGGGGCGGGCCCGAGCAAGCGGCCTGCTCGACGTCGTGGTGCACGACCTGCGTGCCTACACGACCGACAAGCATCGCGTCGTCGACGACCTGCCGTTTGGCGGCGGGCCGGGGATGGTGATGAAGGCCGAGCCGCTGTTTCTGGCGATCGAGGCCATCACGGCCGCGCGGGGTTCGGCTGGGGTCGTCGTCGTGACCACGCCGGCCGGACGGCGCTTCGATCAGGCGGCGGCGGCGCGTCTGGCAGCCAGCGGTCACGTGACCTGGTTGTGCGGACGATACGAAGGCATCGACGAGCGCCTCGGGGCAGCCGTCGGGGCCGAAGAATGGTCGATTGGCGACTACGTGCTGAGCGGCGGTGAGCTGCCGGCGCTAGTCATGCTCGACGCGGTGGCGCGACTGGTGCCCGGCGTCGTCGGCGATGCACGGTCGGTGAGCGAAGACTCGTTCTCGGCCGGGCAGTTGGACTATCCGCATTACACACGGCCAGCCGTGTGGCGAGAGCGGGAGGTTCCGGCGGTGCTGCTGTCGGGGCATCACGGGGCGATTGAGACATGGCGGCGGGAGTCGGCCCAGGCGCGCACACGCGCGCGGCGGCCCGACCTGATCCCCGGCGCGGCGACAGGCGACGAAGGGAGCGGCTAGGAACGATGGACGCAATCGAGATGTTGGAACAGAAGCAGACGTTGACCCGCCCGGCCATGCAGGCTGGCGACACCGTCAAAGTGCACGTGCGCGTCAAGGAAGGCGACAAGGAACGCATCCAGATTTTCGAAGGGATCATCATCGCCTTGCGGCGCGGCGGCACGCGCGCCTCGTTCACGGTGCGCAAGGTGTCGTTCGGCCAGGGTGTCGAGCGCATCTTCCCGACCCACTCGCCCGTGATCCAGAAGATCGAGGTCCTGCGTTCGGCCAAGGTGCGCCGCGCCAAGCTGTTCTACCTGCGGGACCTGAAGGGCAAGGCGGCGCGCATGAAAGAAGTGCGCAAGACCGCGGTCTGAACTCCATCCGTCAGTGGAGTGGGGCCATGCCGAAAGCCCGCGCCCGACGCACGATGGAGAATCTCTACCGGCGATTCGGCTTCGGCCTGATCGCCGGAGTGGACGAGGTGGGACGCGGCTGTCTGGCCGGTCCCGTCCTCGCCTGCGCCGTCATCCTCGACCCCGCCCGCCACATTCCCGGCCTGGCCGACTCAAAGCTGCTCACGGCTGCCGCCCGGGATCGCCTCCATGACCTCATCCGCCGCCAGGCGGTGGCCTGGGCCATTGGGGTTGCAGAACCTCCC